>NZ_JAFCTU010000004.1:0-267650 GCF_049896185.1 Massilia sp. TSP1-1-2 | reverse complement strand
GACCGACATTCTTGCCAAAGTCACGCGCGCTCGTGCCAAACTTAATAAGATTCAATCTGTTTGACGCACTACACTAGCGTGTCGTTGACGCCTTTAAAATTGTCCAGGTCAATGAACATCACCGCCACCAGCGAACCTGTGTTGCGCGCCAGCGCCAGGGTGCGCTTGAGCGTTTCATAAAACAGCGTGCGATTGGGCAGGCCGGTCAGGGGCGGCGTGGTGGGCCAGATGCGTCAGGCGCATCTGCGCTTCCTTGCGCTCGGTAATGTCGCGCACCACGACCACGATGGTCCAGTCCGACCCGGAACGCAGGGCCTGGCTGTTCACTTCCACCTGCACCGTCGAGCCATCCTTGCGCACCATGGCCGTTTCTTGCTGGTCGCGGTTGGCGGGGCCGGCAATGAGCGCGTCATACTGGCGCTCCAGCTTGGCGTTGCTCGCGTCGATCAGTTCGGCCGGTCCCATGTCCAGCAATTGCCTGCGCTCGTAGCCCAGCAGGCTGCACGCTGTTTCGTTCACTTCCATAAACCGCATGCTGTTGCGGCTGACCAGCATGATGGCGTCGGCGGTCGCGTCCATCGCCGTGCGAAAGCGCTGCAGGTCGACGGTACGGGCCAGCACCTGCTGCTCCAGATCGAGGCCTTCGTCGCGCACATCGCCAAACGCTTTCAGGCGCAACAGTTTGCGCACCCGCAACCAAAGCTCGGCGCAGTCGACCGGTTTGGTCAGAAAATCTTCGGCGCCCGCATCGAGCCCGGCCAGGCGCGCCGTGCGCTCCATATGCGCGGTCCCCATGATGATGGGAATGTTGGCAGTGGCCTGGTTGGCCTTCAGGATGCTGGCCACCTGATAGCCGTCCATGCCAGGCATGGTAATGTCGAGCAAGATCAGATCCGGCGCCGAGGCGTCGATGGCGGCCAGCGCCTCTTCGCCGCTGATCGCGCTGGAGGTCTGATAGCCTTCTGGGCGCAGCAGTACCGCCAGCAGGCGCTGGTTTTGCGCTTCGTCGTCGACGATCAGGATGGTGGGCGCGCGCACCGTCATGCTGACACTGGCGGCAGCAGCAGCAGCGCGTCGATCGCCGCATATCATTGTGCGTAGCGCAGCGGCTTGGCAATGTAAGCATCGCAGCCGGCGCTTTCGCTTTTTTCGCGGTCTTCCTTCATGGCCATGGCAGTGAGCGCAATGATGGGGATGGCGCTTGTGGCGCTGTCCTGTTTGCGCAGCGCGGTCGCGGCCAGGCCATCCATGCCGGGCAATTGAATGTCCATCAGGATCAATGCCGGCCGCTCGGTGCGCGCCATCAGCAAGCCGCTTTCGGCGTCTTGCGCGCACAACACGGCATGCCCGGCATGGCGCAGCAGGAGCGTGGTCAACTTCATGGTGGCGGCGCTGTCTTCAATGATCAGGATGCGTGCCATGCCCGTTCCCCTTAGTCGCGCAGCATTGCGCGCCTTACTTCGGCGATGAAGCGGGCCTGGTCGAGGCTTTCTTTTGCGCCGCGCTGCGCCACCCCGGTCTGCGCTGCGGCGCCCACCAGAATGGGAATACGCGCCGTCGCGGCGTTGTGTTGCAGCATTTCGGCTACTGCGAAACCACTCAGGTCCGGCAGCATCAGGTCCAGCAAGATCAGGTCCGGGCGCATGTGTTGCGCCAGGAAGATGGCTTCGCTTCCGGTGTAGGCGCGCACCACCGCATAGGCGGGCATGGGCAAAAAGGCGGCGATGGTTTCAACCACCCGGCTGTCGTGATCGACAACGAGTACCGTGCGCGTGCGTTCCAGTGCCGGGTGTAGCCCCAGCAGGCTGAGCGACGCTTGCAACTGGGCGCGGCTGATCGGCTTTTGCAAGATGGCCGCAGCGCCGCCAGACAGGCCCAGATCGGCATTGGCGATGCCGGAAATGACCACGACCGGCACCCGCGCCAGCGCCGGGATGTCGCGCAGGCACTGCAGAAATTGCCAGCCATCCATGCCCGGCAGTCGGATATCAAGCGTGATCAGGTGTAGTGGCTGCTGGGGCGCCATGCGTAACGCTTCTTCGGCGCTCGCTGCCCGTAGCACGGTAAAGCCTTCCGCTTCGAGCAGCAGGCGCGCCAGGGACGCGGACTGGTCGTTGTCTTCGACCACCAGCGCCATGTGAACCGCCGCTTGCGGGCGCGCCGCGGCTGGCGCGCTGACGGGCGCGGCCGGCGCCTCGGACAGCAGCGCGCGAAGCGGCAACCACACGCCAAAGCGCGAGCCTTCGCCGGCGCGGCTGGCGACCGCCACGGCGCCGCCCTGCAGTTCGACCAGCTGCTTCACCATCGACAGACCTAGCCCCGTCCCTTGGAATTTGCGTGCCAGGCTGCTATCGATCTGGCTGAAAGCCTGAAACAGCTTGGCCAAGTCGTTTTCCTCAATCCCGATGCCGGCGTCGCTCACGCACAGTGCGAGAAACTCCTGGTACTCGTTTGGCGCCAGGGGAAAACTGTGCACCGGCCAGTGGCCGGCGAGCTGGCCGACCGCGCTGCGCGGCACGCGTTGGGCGTGCAAGGTGACGGCGCCGCGACTGGCGCTAAATTTCACGGCGTTCGACAGCAGGTTATAGATGATTTGCTTGGTCTTGCGCACGTCCAGTTGTTGCAAGCCCAGCTCGGCGCCACCTTCCAGGGCCAGCGTGATGTTTTGGGCGGCAGCTTTTTCGCGCACGATGGTCATGCTGTTCAGTAACAGGGCGTGCAGATCGACCGTTTCCAGCTCGAGCGCCATCATGCCCGCTTCGACTTTGGACAGGTCGAGGATATCGTTGATCAGCGACAGCAAGTGCTGGCCACTGCTGAAAATGTCCCTGATGCATTCGTTTTGCAGCGCGCTGGTTTCGCCCAGCAAGCCATCCTTGAGCGCTTCGGAAAAGCCGATGATGGCATTCAGGGGCGTGCGCAATTCGTGCGACATGGTGGCCAAAAATTCCGATTTTATGCGGCTGGCACGTTCCAGTTCACCATTTTTTACTTCCAGCGTATGTTCGAAGCGCTTGCGCTCCGTGACGTCGCGGGCGGCGGCGAACACGCCTTGCAGCTTGCGGTCGCGGTCGTGGAAGGTGGCAGCGTTGTACGAGACCACTGTTTCCACCCCGTTCAGTGCGCGCACCGTCAGTTCGTAGTCGGTGACCTTGTTTTCCTGGAGCACGCGCTTGATGGCGGCGTCGGCCTGTACCTGGTCGGTGAAAAACTTCTTGCTCGGTGCACCGATCAGTTCGTCGCGGGTGCGGCCGGTGAGCGCGACCATCTGCTGGTTCACGTCCGAAATGATGCCTTGCGGGTCCGTCATCATCAGGGCGTCGAGGCTGGACTCGATCAGTGAACGGGTATAGAACTGCTGATCGCGCAAGCGTTGGTCGAGCAGCGCCTGGGCCGCCTCGACCTGCTTGCGCGCGGTATTGTCGGTGCCGATGAGCAGGTAGCCGATAATGTCGTCGTGGGCGTCGCGCAGCGCCGTGACGGAGACGATGGCCGGAAAGCGGCTGCCGTCCTTGCGCACATAGGTCAGTTCGTAGATGTCTTCAATGCCGCGTGACGCCTTGAAAACCAGCGCTTCGAAGCCGGGCGTGATGGGCGTTTCCAGCTCCAGGCTGAGCGCGAGCGCGCGCGCGATAACTTCCTGGGGGTCGGAGATGTCGGCCGGCGTGATCCTGTTCATCACCTCGAGCGCCGTGTAGCCGAGCATGCGTTCGGCCCCGACGTTGAAAATCTGGATCACGCCCCTGGCGTCGGTGGCGATGCTGGAGAAATTGGCGCTGTTGAAGATGGCGCTTTGCAGTGCGCCCGCCTTCAGCAGCGCTTCTTCAGCTTGCTTGCGCGCGGTATTGTCTGTGCCGATGAGCAGGTAGCCAATGATGGCGTTTTGATCGTCGCGCAAGGCCGTGACCGAGACCAGCGCAGGAAAGCGGCTGCCATCCTTGCGAAAGTAAGTCAGCTCGTAAATATCTTCAATGCCGCGCGAGGCCTTGAAGACCAGCGCTTCAAATCCAGGCGTGATGGGGGTGTCGACTTCCACGCTGAGCGCTTTGGCACGCGCAATCACTTCGAGGGGATCGGAAATGTCGGCTGGCGTGATCCGGTTGACGACGTCGAGCGCACTGTAGCCCAGCATGCGCTCGGCGCCCACGTTGAAGAGCTGGATCACCCCTTTTTCGTCGGTCGCGATGCAAGAGAAATAAGCGCTGTTGAAAATGGCGTCCTGGAGCGCGCCGGTTTTCAGTAAGCTTTCCTGGCGCCTGACCTCAATATTTCCATCTGCAACTAATTTGTGCTCGGTGGCGCCGATGACCATCCCAAAACCAGTCGTACGCATAGGCGCTTTCGAATCAATAAAATGCTCAGTTCGTCGCGCGCACGGGGCGCACTCGCCACTGCCGAACAGGCTTGCCGATGGCGCGGCACTTGCAACCATGGGCGAGAAACATACATACGGCCATACTATAGCAGTAACCAAAAGTTAATTTCGGCAAGGGCATTGAGTTGCCAAAAATAATTTGGCAATACTTTTTTTCAAGTAATATTTCTTTTGTCGAATGTCAGGCTCACGTCATGTTCAGGTGACGCCCCGCCCCGCCCCGCCCCGCTGCGCTGGCCTTGGGCGCCGCTCGGCGCCTCAGCCATGCAGGGTGGCGCCGGCCGGATTCGCGCCATGGCTTGTGGTTCGCCGCGCCAGGTAACTGTCAAAGCCATCCTTGACTGCATGAATCAGTGCCAGATTGTTCGCTGACTTGTCGACAAACTTGTACACGGCGCCGCGGTTGATCGCTTCGCGCGTGACGAGCGCATCGTCAAAGGCGCTGTGGATGATGCGGATGGTCGCGGGATGCATGCTTTTCACACGGCTCAAAAATGCAATGCCATCCATGGCCGGCATGCGCTGGTCGCGTAGCACGACCGCAAACTCATGGCACGCGAGTAACTCAAAAGCGCGCAGGGGGTCGGACATGGCGCGCACGTCATCGCCTTCATTGCCGAGCACCAACGACAGATACTCGAGCACGAGTGTCTCGTCGTCCTGCAACAACAGCAGGGGTGCGTTGCTGGCGCGACCGGTGAGGTTTGCAGGCATGCTGTGGCCGGTGCGCAGAAATTGTTCCAGCTCGGCCGCCGGCAAGGGCTTGCTGAAAAAGTAGCCTTGCAGGATGTCGCAATGACGGCTTGCCAGCAAGGACAGCTGCCCCTCGGTTTCCCCCCCCCTTCGGCCACCACTTCCAGGTGCAGGCTGTGGGCCATGGTGATGATGGCGTCGGCAATGGCCAGGCAGCCCGGGTCGGTCGTGATGTCGGGCACGAACGAGATGCCGAGCTTGAGGCGGTCAATCGGAAAACGGCGCAGGTAGCTCATGTCCGCGTAACCGGTGCCGAAGTCGTCGATGGATAGCGACAAGCCGATCGTCTTCATGCGCTCCATCATCGGCACGCTGCGTTCGGGATCGGCCATGGAAACGCTTTCGGTCAGTTCGAGTTCCAGCCATTGCGGCGCGAGCGCGCTGTCGTCGAGCGCGCGTTGCACAATCGACTCGAGCTCAGCGTGCGCAACTGCCTGGACGAGACATTGACGGCCACTGGCACCGGCGGCGAGCCGCATCCTGCCAGCGCTTGTTTTGGGTGCAGGCGCGCATGCGGTTGGGCAGTCCGGTGAGCAAATCGGTTTGCGCCTGTTTCGACAAATTTTTTTTCGACGCCAGCAAGGCCACGCTCATCTTGTTGAAGACGCGCGTTAGTGCGCCGACTTCATCGGTGGAGCTGGTGCTGACCGTCACATGGCGCTGCCCCTGCGCGAGCTGGCGCGCCGCATGCGTCAATTGCTTGAGCGGGGCTGAAATGCTGCGCGAAATCCAGGCCGCGCACAGCAAGGCCAACGCCAATCCCAGCAATGCGGCGCAGCCGACGACCAGCATGGCGTCGCGGGCGCGGCTCAGCAGACTGTCGTACAGCGGGGTATATTCATAAATGAGCGCCGCGATGACGCGACGTTGCCGGTTATACACCGGCACCACCACCTGGTGGATCAGCGCCTTATTCTGGCCCGCGCCTTCCGTGATGAGGCGCGGCTGGCCGTCGCGCAAGGTGGCGGCGATACTGTCGCGGCGCAAGCCTTGGGGAGCGGGCGTGCCAACGTCCTCGCTCGCCACGTCGGCCACGATGACCAGGTTGCGGTCAAAGACTTCCCGGTCGCGCTGCTGGCTCGCGGCGACGGCGGCGATGATGCGCTGGTACTGGAGATTGCGCTCTTGATCGCTGGCGTGGGCGCTGTCGTAAGCGAGCATGGTGGCCATGCTTGTGGCCAAGTCGCGTGCTTCGGCCGCGACTGTCAGTTTGGCAACTTCCCGGAAACGCATTGCGGCAAACGCTGCGACGGCGCAGCTTATAATAAAAACCGTCAGCACGACGGCGCCGAGTCTTGTCGCAATACGCATTTGATGGCCCCGGTGGAGCCTCGGCGCTTCGCGTCCACACGGGAATGTGGATCACATTTTTCTCCACATCAATCTTTTTGTTGAATACCATCAATACTGCTTCTTGGTGGAACGGCACGGCGGCACGGCGGCGCGGCGCGCGGCGCCGGCCGGTGCTGCGCGCCCGCCCGACAATGTCAAGCAAAAGAGCGCTCGTGCTGCGCCAGGCGCTTGACGACTGCCGCCAACTGGTCGATTTCGTCGAAGGTGTTGTAGAAGGCGAGCGACGGGCGCACCGTGCTCTCGACCCCGAAACGGCGCAAGATCGGCTGCGCGCAATGATGGCCGGTGCGCACGGCAATGCCCTCGTCGTTGAGCGCCTGGCCGACCTGCGCGGTGCTGTGCCCGGCCAACACGAACGAGATCACACTGGCTTTCCCGGTCGCCGTGCCGATCAGCCGCACTTGCCTGATGGCGCCCAGTTGCCGCATGCCGTACTCCAGCAGGTCGTGCTCGTAGCGCGCGATGTTGTCGATGCCGATCCGGCCGATGTAATCAATGGCGGCGCCCAGTCCCACCGCGTCGGCAATGTTGCCAGTGCCGGCCTCGAACTTGTTCGGTATCGGCTGGTAGCGTGTCTTTTCGAAGGTGACGTCGGCGATCATGTTGCCGCCGCCTTGCCACGGCGGCATGTTTTCCAGCACTTCGCGTTTGCCCCACAGCACGCCGATGCCGGTCGGCCCGAACAATTTGTGGCCCGAAAAGACAAAAAAGTCGGCCCCCAGCGCTTGCACGTCGATGCGCATGTGCGATACCGATTGGGCGCCGTCCACCAGTACCCGGGCGCCGGCGCGATGCGCAAGCTCGACGATTTCGCGGATCGGCGTCACTGTCCCGAGCGCGTTCGACACGTGCGTGACGGCGACGATTCTGGTGCGCCTGTTGAGCAGCTTGCGGTACTCGTCGAGCAAGACCTGGCCCGTGTCGTCGACCGGAATCACGCGCAGCGTGGCGCCCTTGGCCGCTGCCAGTTGCTGCCACGGCACGATGTTGGCGTGGTGCTCGAGGTGGGAGACGATGATTTCGTCGCCCTGGCCCACATATTGTGCGCCCCAGCTTTTGGCCACCAGGTTGATCGCTTCGGTGGTTCCCCGCACAAAAATGACTTCCTCGACTGCGGGCGCATTCAGGAAGCGGCGCACCCGCTGGCGCGCTCCCTCATAAGCATCGGTGGCGCGCGCGGCCAGTGCATGCGCGGCGCGGTGGATGTTCGAGTTCTCGTGCGCGTAAAAGTGGGCGATGCGGTCGACGACCGCTTGCGGCTTGTGCGTCGTGGCCGCGTTGTCGAACCAGACCAGCTGGCGTCCGTTGACACGCTCTTGCAGGATCGGGAAGTCGCGCCGCACGGCATGCACGTCGAACGGCGGCGAGCGCTCGGTGAGCTCGGGCGCCGCCGACGCCGGCGGAGCGGCGACAAAATAATAGTGTGGCGTGGACAAAGGCGCCGGCGAGCGTGCCGGCGCGTCAGCTATGCCAGGCTCGCCGTGGACGGCATCGAGGAAGTAGAACGGGCCGGGCCGGGGCGCCAGCGCGGCCTTGATCGCTTGCGGTACGCCGAGAAAGGCGCCGCCGGCACGCGGTTCGTAGGCGGGAATGGCACCGTGCGCTTTGTCCGGCGCGCCATTGCCCGCTTGCGCGGCGGGCAGCAGCGCCGGCGCGCGATTGCCCAGCGAAAGGACGTTGGTGGGCGCGGCCGGGATCAGGTTGGTGCCGGGTAGTTGCCCTTGTGGTATCGGCGTGCCGGGTAGGCCGGGACCAAAGCCGGCCGGGCTGACCAACGGCGAACCGGGCGGTGCGATATTGCCCGGGGCTTGGACGCCGTGCGGAGCGAACGGGGGCGCCGCAAAGAACGCCGTGGCCAGGCGCGCCAGCACAGCCGGGTCGAACGGCGGCTGCGGGGAATCGGGCACGGCGAAAGGCGCTGCGGCAGGCAGGTTGGCGGCAGGGGCAGCGCCAAGGGCAGGGGCAGGGAACAGGTTCATGGCGCGGCTTACTTGTAAGTGTCCGGGTAGTCGTGGTATTTACCGATCTCAACGTCGTCGAGCACGGCCAGCGCGTCGCTGGTGAGCACGGCCAGCGAGCAATACAGGCAGATCAGATACGAGGAAATGGCGTGGTTGTTGATGCCCATGAAACGCACCGCCAGGCCGGGACTTTGCTCACCCGGCAAGCCCGACTGGAACAGCCCGATGACGCCCTGGAGCTTCTCGCCCACGCGCAGCAGCAAGTTCTTGCTCTTGCCGTCGGCCACAGGCACCTTGTCGAACGGGATCAGTGGAATCCCGCGCCAGGTGATGAATTGTGAGCCGAACAGGCTGATGGTCGGCGGCGGCACCCCGCGCCGGGTCGCTTCGCGGCCGAAGGCGGCGATCGCCAGCGGATGGGCGAGGAAGAAGGCGGGCTCCTTCCAGACCTTGGTGAGCAGCTCATCGGGGTCGTCCGGCGTGGGCGCACCGGTCAGCGGGAAGATGCGCTGGCGGTCCGTCACTTGCGCCAGCAAGCCGTAGTCGGGATTGTTGATCAGCTCGCTTTCCTGGTTTTCCTTGATGGTTTCGATCGTCAGGCGCAGTTGTTCCTTGATCTGGTCGTGCGGGCTGCTGTACAGGTCGGAGACGCGGGTATGGACGTCGAGCACGGTGGAGACCGCGTTGAGGTACAGCACGCGCGGATTTTCCTCGTAGTCGACGTAGGTGCGGGGCAGCTGGTTTTCTTCCTGGCGCGCGGTGCAGGTGACCTTGATCGCTTCCGGATTGTTGACCTTGTTGAGGCGATAGATGCCCGCTTCCACCGGCACCCATTGCAGCAAATGCGTCAGCCAGCGCGGACTGATGGTCTCCAGTTGCGGGGCCGTCTTGGTGGCGTTGGCAAAGTTGCCGCGCCGCGTTATCTTTAAGTGCGCTTGTACCGCCCACTGTTGCCGACATGGTCACTCCAATTCAGCTTGGTTTAAAAAGCGATTGCGTCACCAGCACGCACGAATTGTCTGGTGAGAAAATCAACCCGGCCAGTGTGCAGGTGCAGCATTGCCCGCGCAACATGCTATCGCCATCAACGTGGTCCACATGGACTACTTGATCGCCTCGCAGCGAGTCAGCAGCGCCGAAGGCGTCAAGGTGAGTGCCGCCGCCAGTTTTTTGACCGTCAGCAAGGAGGCGATGACGCAGCCGCGCTCGATCTCGCCGACGAAGGAGCGATTCAAGTTGGCCTGTTCGGCCAGTCGCTCCTGCGACCAGCCGCGCGCCTCGCGCAGTTGGCGCACGCCGATACCGAAGCCTGTGACCAGCACGCTGGGAACACTGTCGTTGATCATGTTGTCGATTCCCCCTCGATCAGGTAGCGGCGATGCCGTTGGCAAACGCACCCTCGCGCGATTCGGCCTGGGCCACGCGCCCGCCCGGCGCCACATCGTGGGTCAGCCAGACATTGCCGCCGATGACCGCGCCTTTGCCGATCGTGATGCGTCCAAGGATGGTCGCGCCGGCGTAAATGACGACGTCGTCTTCCACCACCGGGTGGCGCGCCAAGCCCTTTTGCAGGGTGCCGTCCACGTCCGTGGGAAAGCGCTTGGCACCCAGGGTGACGGCCTGGTACAGGCGCACGCGTTCGCCAATGACGGCCGTCTCGCCGATCACCACCCCGGTGCCGTGGTCGATGAAGAAACCGGCGCCGATGCGCGCCCCCGGATGGATATCGATGCCGGTCGCGCCATGCGCCAGTTCGGCCACGATGCGCGCCAGCAGCGGCAAGCCCAGCACGTACAGGTGATGCGCCAGGCGGTAGTGGATCATTGCCAGCACGCCCGGATAGCACAGCAGGACTTCATCGACGCTGCGCGCCGCCGGGTCGCCTTGAAACGCTGCAAGTACGTCGCTGTCGAGCAAAACGCGGATGGCCGGCAGCGCCGCGCCGAAACTGCGCACCAGCGCCAGGGCGGCGGCATCGACATCGCCAAGCTCGGCGCCGGTCAGCGCCGTATTGTAGTTCAGCTCACGGCGTACTTGCCTGAGCAAGCCGTGCAGCGCGCCGTCGAGCGCGTGCGCTACGTGGAAATCCTCGCTTTCCTGGCGCAGCTCGGTCGGGCCCAGGCGCATGGGAAACAGCACGCCCTTGAGACTGTCAATGATGGCGGCCAGCGCTTCGCGCGAGGGAAACTCGCGCGCGCCAACTTCGCTGGCGCCGCGTTGCTGCTGGCGCCAGCGATGGCGCGTTGCATGCAGGGATTGGACGATGCTCGTGATGTCGAAAGTGGCCATGAGATCCTCTGAAATATCGGGTGCTTGCGCCGGCGCTAGTCCTGGACCCACGGCAAGCCGCGAAAGCGCCAGCCGTCGGACTTGCCGCGCTGTTGCCGGGCATCGATGTCGCCTTCGAAACCTTCGAGCACGTTGAACACCAGATTCAAGCCGGCCTTGGTGGCCGCTTCGGCCGCCAGCGCAGAGCGTTTTCCACTGCGGCATAGCAGCAAGACGGCGCGATCCTTGCCGCCAATTTTGCTTTCCAGTTCGCGCACGAAGCGCGGGTTGCGCGAGAGCGCGGTGCCGGTGGCCCAGGGCACATGCAACGAACCGGGTACGTGGCCGACAAAGTGGCGCTCTTCGGCCGAGCGTACGTCCACCAGCAAGACGCCGGCGGTGGATGTCAGTTGCCAGGCGAGGGCGGGCGGCACGGCGCCGGCAAACGGCAAGCCGGCGCGGGCCGCTTCGGCATGGATGGATGCCAATGCTGGCGCAATCGCAGACGGAAGTGTGTCATCTGACATGGCGGAACCTTTTTCGTTGGGCTGCAAGGGGCGGTCTGGCGCATTGGTGGCGATAGACATCGGCAAGCCAATATACGATTCTTCAATTCGGAAAAGAACGAATAAAAACGTTTGCGTAAAGTTGCAAAACGAATAAGGAAGATGCGATGCCAATGCGAACCACATCCCAGGCAAGCGCGTGGCATTCTCGCCATCAAAGTTTTACAATAGAGAATCACCGATGACCGGCCGCGGCCCGCTTATGCTCCACATTTACCCTACTGGCTGGAAAGAGCTGGCCGTCACCGGCGCCGCGGCGCGTGAAATCGAGACGCTCACCTACCTCGAGAGCCGCCTGGCCGATACCCCGTACCGCATCTATCACGGGGTCCACTGGACCAATGTGGAAAACGGTTTTTCAGCCTACGGGGAAATCGATTTCATCATCGTCGCGCCCACCGGACGGATATTGCTGATCGAACAGAAATCGGGCTTTCTGAACGAGACGCCCGATGGCCTGGTCAAGAACTTCGAAGGCAAGCCGCGCAAGATCCGCCATCACATCACGCGCTCCATCAGCGGCCTGCGCGAGCGCTTCGGCGGCGCGCTGTCGATCGATTACCTGCTGTACTGTCCCGACTACATCGTGCGCGACCCGCATCTGGCCGACATCGACCCGCGCCATATCATCGACGCCACCCGCAAAGACCAGCTGGCGCAAGTGATCCGCGTCACCTTGCCGCTCACGCCGGACACGCCGGGCGAGCAGTTCGAGAAAGTGACGCGCTTTCTTGGCAACACGCTCAGCCTGCGGCCCGACCCGAGCGCGATGATCGGCAACGCCGCCGAGATGGTCACGCGCCTGGCCGGCGGCCTTGCCATCTGGGCGCGGCGGCTTGAATTTTCTCCCTTCAGGCTGCGCGTGGTCGGTACGGCGGGCAGCGGCAAGACGCAGCTGGCGCTGGCCGAATATACGGCGGCCATCGAAGCGGGTCTGCGCCCGCTGTATGTCTGCTACAACCGGCCCCTGGCCGACCACATCGAGCGCCTGGTGCCGGCCGGCGGGCGCGTGGCGACCTTTCACATGCTCAGCGACGCCTTCTTGCGTTTCCAGGGCCAGACGCCGAACTACGCCGCGCCAGACGTCTGGCGCGACATCGAGCGGCAAATGGCCACGGCCGAGCTGCCCGAGGCGTGGCGGCATGATGTGCTGATCGTCGATGAAGGGCAGGATTTTTCGGTCGCATGGCGCGACATTTTGCTGCGCATGCTAAAAGCCGATGGACGCGCCATCTGGCTGGAAGACCCGAACCAGAACCTGTATGGGCGCGAGGTGGTGCCCTTGCCGGGCTGGGTCACACTGCATTCCGACACCAATTACCGCAGCCCGCGGCAAATTGTCGACATGCTCGCCGCCATCGGCGCGGTAAGTCCGCCGGTGGAGGCGGGCTCGCCATTCAAAGGGGCCGATATTGACGAGCTGGTCTTCCCGCACACCGATACCGAGGCCATGCTCGCCCAGACCAAGCACGCCATCACGCTGTGCCTGGCCGCCGGGTTCGCGCGGCACGACATTGCCATTGCCACCTTTCGCGGACGCGAACGCTCGGCCATCCTGAAACTGGACCGGCTGAGCGACGCCCACACATTGAAGTCGTTCACGGGCGCCTATGACCTGTTTGGCGACCCCGTGTACCGCGAAGGCGGCTTGCTGGCAGAGTCGGTCTACCGCTTCAAGGGGCAGTCGGCGCCGGCGGTGATCTTTACCGAGATCGATTTCGACATGATCGACGAACTGGTGCTGCGTAAATTGTTTGTGGGGATGACGCGCGCGCGCTTGAAGCTGGTGATGGTGCTTAGCGAACGGGCGCAGCAGCAACTGCTCGAACGCATGTGAACGCTTGACAAAAAAAAGCCCGCCGACAAAGGCGGGCTAACTCCAATGACAAAAGCAACTGGAGGAGACGGGCGCACTATGCGCCATCCCCGCGCCTGGCGCCACGATTGATTTCACATATCCATAGTTGAAATTTAAATTCGGCATTGGCGTTTGTTTTTCGAATATCCACCGGCATTTTTATTCGACCATGGCTTGCCTGGCGCTCGCTGGACTTCGCTTCATACCTTCCTGTCATGACAGGCCGATCCGAAGCAGTCCATGATGAAAAGCATATCCCGATTCTCCGCACCGGCACTCACGCTGCACTCCCAGGTGCCTGAAAGTTTGCGTGCCAGTATTGCCGACGGCAGTTATGCGGCACACGCCAGGCTGCCGGCGGAAAGCGCGCTCGCAAGCATGTTCGGGGTTTCGCGCATCACGGTGCGCCAGGCGCAGTGGCGGCTGCGGCGGCGCACAGCTTGTCGGAGCTGAAAAATGGCGCAGCGGCGGCGCAGTTGCTGCCGCACGCGGCCGACGCCGATCCGTTTGTCTGCGTGGCCGTATTGCGGGCGCTGCGCGAATTGCGCGCGCCACGCAGTTTTGGCCCCGTCATGGCAGCCTTGCAGGCCAGCGACGCGCTGGTGCGACGACAAGCGGTAAGCGTGCTCGGCTACCTGAAAAACGCGGACGCCACGGGCGCCTTAAGTGCGCTGGTGCAAGCCGACCCTGAGCCGGACGTGCGGCGCAGCGCCGTGGGAGCCCTCGGCTTTGCTTCGGGCACGGCAGCGCCGCAAGCCCTGCGTGGAGCGCTGCATGACGCCGCATGGCAGGTGCGCGAGGAGGCGGCCACGACGCTGGGCAAGCTGCACGCGCTGGCCGCCGCGCCGGATTTGATCGACGCGTTGACTGATCCCTACTGGCAGGTGCGCCTGCGCGCGCCGCGCAGCCTGGGCCGCTTGCGGTATCGCGCCGCGCTGCCTGCGCTGGTCGAGGCGCTCGCCCACACGGTGAGCAATTTGCGCAAGGAGGCTGCGCTGGCGCTGGGCGAGATTGGCGACGCCGCCGCATTGCCTGCCCTACTGCAACAGGACAGCGATCCGGATCCGGAAGTGCGCAAGGCGGTGCGCCTGGCGCTGGGGCAGATTTAACATGCAGCCTGAACAGATTACCAACCGGCGCGGCGAGGGTGTGCTGGAAGTACTGTGGGAGGATGGCGAACGGCAGCAAGCGACGCACCGGCAACTGCGCGCCGCCTGCAAGTGTTCCCACTGCCAGTGGGCGTGGTCTCGCGCACCGGCTGGCCCGCAGCACCGGCCGCCGCTAGCGCAGCGAGCCAAAATAGCAGGAAATGCAACATGATGAAACCCTCGGAAAATTCGTCTGGCTTGCATCTTAAAGCCGTGTGTCGACTCCAGGGTCAAGTGCTTGCCTGCATTGTTACGTGAAGGAACGGCAATGAAAATCGGTGAATTGGCAGCGGCAACCGGGCTGACGCTCGACACCTTGCGCTATTACGAAAAACTGCAAGTGCTCGACCCACCCCGGCGCAAAGCCAAAGGCTACCGCCGCTACGGCGTGCAGCACCTGGAGCGCGTGCGCTTTGTGCAAAGCGCCAAAGCTTTGGGATTCTCGCTGGCCGAGATTGCCGCCTTCATCCCCAAGCTGGGCGCAGGGAAAATGGGGCGCGCCGACCTGGAAGCCGAACTATCGGGAAAGCTGCGCGAGGTGCACCTCGAAATTACCAGGCTCACAGCGCTGGAACGCAAGCTGACCCAGACACTGTCGGCGTTATCGTGCCCAGGCGACGCGCCGCTCTCTTCAAGCCAGGCCACGCTCAACGGCCCCGGCGAAGCGGTGCCGGTGCGCTCGCTGAAAAGGACACAGGCCAACTGAGCGGCCGGCCCGGGCCTGCCCGCACCGGCTCAGAAACCCAGTTCGCGCCACAGCAGCGCCATGGCCGCGCGCAAGTACACCAGGCCCGGCGCCACCCAGCGCCCATGAATGACGACCTGGCCGCGCCAGCTATGCTGCGCCAATCGGCCAGGATCGCCGTCAACTTGCAGCGTGACGCGGTACACCGCCTGCTCGGGCACCAGCTGGCCATGTTTTTCGCGCGTCAGTACCGAACCGCCGAACTGGCTCGCTAGTTCGCCGTGCAGCAGCACGCGCGAGGCATCCTGCTCGATCGCCGCGACGCGCAAGGTCAGCGGCGCGCCTTCCAGTTGGTCTGGGAAAAAGCGCGCCGTGTCGCCCACGCTGACCCTGCGCACCGCCTCCTCGTCGAGGTAGCTCTCGACCTGCCAGCGCCCGGGCTTGACCAACGTGCCCAGCCGTTCGCGCTCGCTGACCCAGACCCCGGGCTGAAGTTCGGGCGAAAGGTACAGCACGCCGGCGAACGGGGATTTGGGCGCGTACAGCGCAATGTCCGTCTCGACCCCGGCCATTTCGGCGGCGGCCGTGACCTGGGCTTGCTGCAGCGCTTGCATCTGGCCCCGCTGTTCAGTTTCCACGCCGGCATTGGCGGCCTGCCAGCGCAGCTGCTCGAGCCGGGCCTGGGCGCGGCGCCAGCGCAACTGCAGCTCGGGCGAGGCCAGTTCCAGCAGCGTTGCGCCGGCCTCGACAAGGGCGCCGTCAGCCGCAGTGAGCTTGCTGACCTGCGCCGCGCCGGGTGCATGCAGCGGAAACGTTTGCGCCGGTCGCAACAAGCCCGAGGCGGCTGGCCTGGTAGGCCACGGCGCGAACGCGAGCAGCAGCAGCAGGGCGGCAATGAGCAGGCTGCGGCGCAGCCGCGGCAGGCGCCGCATGTGCCCACCGAGTTTGCGCCATACAAAGGGGCGCCCGTCCTGCGCCGCCAGCAGGGCCGGCCACAAGCGCACTTCGCGAAGGATGGGCAGCAGTACGAACCAGCCGATTTCAACAACAAAGAGCACGATTCCCAGCGCCTTGATGAAAAAATGGTAAACCAGCGCCGCAATGCCTAAAAACAGGATGATGCGGTATAGCCAGGTAGCGTAGGCAAAGGCGATCAAGCCCGCGCTGCGGGTCCGCGCAAACACTTCCGGCGGCGCCGCTTGCAGGCCGAACAGGCGCTCGCGCAAGTCCCAGCGCGCCAGCGCAAAGGCACGGCTGTGCAGATTGGGTATGCCGAGCCAGTCGGAAAGCAGGAAGTAGCCATCGAAACGCATGAACGGGCTGGCGTTGATGATCACGGTGGCGATCCAGGTGGTCGTGGCAAGCATGAAAGCGGTCGATTTGAGCACGCCTGGCGGTAACACGGCCCAGGCCAGCGTTGCCCAGACGGCAATCACGAGTTCGGTCGCCACGCCGGCGGCAGCCACGGCCAGGCGTTGCTTGCGTTCATTCAGGCGCCAGACTTCGTTGGTGTCCGTGTAGGCGACTGGCCACAGCACCAGGAACGCCACACCCATGGTCGGCACCCGGCAGCCGTAGCGCTTGGCGGTAAACGCATGGCCGAGCTCATGGAGTACCTTGACCACCGTGAGGGCCAGTCCAAAGCCGGCAATGCCTTGCCACGAAAAAGTGTCGACCAGCGTGCCGGAAAACTGTTGCCAGTCACGCAGCACCAGCGTCAGCCCAAGCGCGAGCGCGACGAGAGTCAGGTGGAAAAAACGGCGCGTGTAAAGCGGCGCCACGCGCGCCGACCAGCGGCCTAGCCAGCGATCGGGACGCACCAGCGGCAGGCGGAAAAACAGATAGTGGTGCAGCAGCCAGTTCCACCAGTTGCCTTTGGCGCGCGCCTGGCGGGCGGCCATGAGGGTGGCGCTGTCCGGACGGGTGGGGCGCAGCAGATCGTTACCCATCAAAAATTCGGCTACGGCCTGGACATCGTCCACTTCAGGGCGCAAGGTGGTGTCTTGCCCGATGTCGTCGACGATCTGTTGCGCGCTGTCGCCATGCCAGCGGCTGACGATCTCAAAGCTGAGCCAGTCGAGCTGGAAGAACTGGTTGCGCACGGGGTCGTGCAGCGTCCAGCTCGGGTGTCCATCCGCCAGCCGGGGGCCGGCGAACAAGGCCAGTTCTTCGCGCAGCACGGGCAGGGCCATGTCAGTACCCGATGCCCTGGCGGATCGCGGCCAGCGGGCGGCGTACGATCCAGTAAATCAATGGCACCCGTTGGCCGCCCAGCTTGGCCGTGCCCTTCAGGCCGACCCGCTGGGTACTGGCGCCGGCGAGCCTGGCCCGCACGCGGTAAGCATAGCCGCCGTCGGGCCGCTGCACGGCGTCAAATGCAACGTAGCGCACGCGCGCGGCCACGGGATCGAGCGGACTGGCGTTCAGGTACAGCGTTACGGGAGCGGCGTCGGCCAGCGGAATGGCGTCGCCCAATGCCAGCCAGGCTTCGACTTCGACGTCGCCCGGGGTGGCCAGGCGCATGATGCGCTCGCCTACCGTGACCGGGCGCCCGATCCATTCCGATGCGTCGTCCAGCAGCACAATGCCGTCCTGCGGCGCCAGTACGCTGGCGCGCTCCAGCTGGCCGCCCAGGTAGCCCACTTCGGCGCGCCGTTCTTCGGTCTTGGCCGCCAGCATGGCCAGCTGGGATTTGCTTTTACTGTCGCTCAGCGCCTGTTGCGCCGCCTGGCGGTATTCTGCCTCGGCGCCGGCCAGGCCCTGGCGCGCCACTTCGAGGCGGGCCTGCAGCGGCGCGTCATCAAAGCTGAACAGAATTTGTCCGGCCTTGACGGCTTGATTCGGCTTGACGGCAAAACTGCCGATCACCCCTTCGAGCGGCGCGCGGATGATGGCCGGCTGGGCCGGAACGAGTTCGCCCGGGGCGAGCACGGTGAGCCGCACCGGCAATGCGCACAGCAGTAGTGCGCCGAGCAGCAGCAGCAGGCCGCGCCGCCGCCACCACGGGCGCTGTGAAGTGGCCAGACGCGCACCGACCCCGGTTCCGCGCCACGACCACGAAGCGCGCGCGCGCGCGGCCCACGCGTGCTGCCAGATGCGCATCCATTCGGCCAGCAGCGCGATATCGATGGCTTGCCACGGCGTCTCGCGCGCGAAAAGCCAGCCGCCGGCCTGCTCGCCCGGCAGCGGCAGCCACAAGCCAAAGGCAGGCAGCCAGTCGGACCATTCGGCTTCAAGGCTTGCGGGCAGGGTGGCGTGGCCGACGTTAGCCGGCTCGCCACCGGCGGGGAGACTGGCGCACACTTGCTGCAGCCATTGGGCATAGGGCGCGTTCGCTTCAATCTGCACCACGCCCGACAGGGCCTGGACGCCACCGTCGGCCAGCCAGAATGCGCCCTGGCGGTATGGCGCCAACGCGTGGCTGTCGTTGACTGCCAAAAAGGCGAGCACCGCCTGATCGGGCGCCTCGCGCGCCCGGCGCGACAGGTCGAGCAGCACGCCAAGCGAGGCTGGCGCGATTTGCAGTTCGGCGTGGTCAGGTGTCATGAAAGCATTCTGGCATCATGCAGCCTTGCGCGGCAATGGTATCAGGCCCGCCGGGCGCTTTGCCGCCTGCCGCAACTGCTCGGCCAAGCCCTGGCGTCCCACCATTTTGTTGCCGACCAGTTTAATGCGGAAGATGGTCTGGGCGTGTCGCCCGTCCATATCGATGGCCTTGATGGAAATGACCAGCTCACCGCCAAGGCCGGCCGGCACCGTCCCCTCGAAGCGCCCGGTGGTGGCGTCGAACCTGAGCCAGGACGGCAGCGGCTCGCCCGTACTTAACGTAGCGACCAGCTTGACGCTTGCATTCACGTCCGTGTGCATGAAGGCGTCGGCGGGAACCTGAAAGCTGATGTGCGCATCCTTGAGCTGGTCGAAATCCTGGTCCGGCACGCCGCGGTACAGCACCAGCGCCGGCTCGTTGGACGGCATTACCACTACCTGGAACGCATCTTTGCCGCGCACCGTCAAAATTCCGATAACGTCGCCGCTGGCCCCGGCAAGGGCGACCGGCGCCGCGCCCACGACCAGTTCCGGCGCACTTTGCAACGGGTTGCTGATATCGTCGCCGATGCTGCGCACGCCCGGCAGCGGGGTGTCGATCGGCAGCGCAGTGTCGACTGCCGGCGCATCCGGCTCGGGCAACGGCGCAGCCGCAACTGGCTCGGGCTCGGGCTCGGGCTGGGTTACCGTTGCTGGCGTCGGAACCTGCGGCACGGCGGCAGGCTGCGCCACCGTCAGTTCTGCTGTGGCGATGTCGGCCCGGCTGTTGCCTGCTGCGTCGGTGAGCACGGCGCTGACCGAATATGTACCCAGCGCCAGCGCGTCGGCGGCCGGGATGGCCAGTGTCCAGCTGGTGCCTGCACGCTCCAGCTGGCCGTCGCCTTCAAGGTAAGTGACGCCGTTGACAATTACGCTTAGGCGTTCGCCGCCGTCCGGCGCGGCGCTGCCGCTGATGACAGGCGTCCTGGTAAAGACGGTTTCCGGGTTCACCAGCGGCGCCGCCGGCGCCGTGGTGTCGAGCGTCACGGCGAGCGTGGCGCTGCTGGCCGAAACATTACCTGCGCCATTGGTGCGCGTGGCCGTCAAGTTGCTGACGCCTTCGCCCAACGTGCCAATAGTGACGTCGACAAAGCCCGCGCCGGCGTCCTGCTCAGACAGGGTCACGCTGGCAATGACAACGCTGCCCGAGTACAGCGTGACCTTTTCGCCGGCGCTGCCAGCCAGCGTTACCCGGATCACCGGCGCTGTGGCGCGGGTCACGTTGTCGGTGTCGCTGCGGCCCGAGTCCGAGCTAGCCAGCATGTCCAGGCTTGGCGCAGCCGGGGCGGTGTCGCTGATGTCGGCCACAGTCACTGTCACGCTCTGCTCGGCCGCGTTGCCGCTGGCGTCAACGGCGCGGACCTGCACCACGTAGCCATTGTCCGCGCCGGTGTCGGTCGGCGCCTCGAAATCGGGGGCGGCGAGAAAGCGCAACGCACCGGTGGCGGCATCGATTGCAAATTTGGCGGCGTCGGCGCCGCCGGCGAGTGACCAGGTCACGCTTTCGCTCGCCGTCAAGCGCATGACGGCGCTCGTGTTTTCATTGATGGTTTTTGCCGATGCCACGGCGCCGGCGCTGCCGCCTGGCGCCGTGATCAGCGGCGCGCGCGTGTCAGGGATCGACTCGTCCACGTCCGCTACCGTGACGGTAACGGTCTGGAATGCCGCGTTGCCGCTGGCGTCAATGGCCCGTACCTGCACCTGGTAGCTGTTGTTGGCGTCGGCGTCAGCCGGGGTCTCGAAATCCGGCGCGCCAATAAAGCGCAGGGCGCCACTGGCGGCATCGATCGCAAACAAGGCGCCATCGGCACCGCTGACGACGGACCAGGTGACTGTTTCGCTTGCCGTCAGGGTGGCCACGGAGGTCGCATTCTCACTGATCGTCATCGCTGACGTCACCGCGCCCGCTACAGCGCCTGGACCGGTGATCAGCGGGGCGGCTTCGTCAATGTCGGCGACCGTGACGGTGATGGTCTGGGTCGCGACATTGCCGCTGGCGTCGATGGCCTGCATTTGCACCACATAGGTGTTGTTTGCGTCGCTGTCGGTCGGCGTTTCAAAGTCGGGCGCGCTGACGAAGGAGAGGGCGCCGGTGCTGACGTCGATGGTGAATTTGGCGGCGTCTGCGCCGCCGCTGAGCGACCAGGTCACGCTTTCGCTGGCCGTCACGGTGGTGACGGCGGCGCTGTTCTCGTTGATCGTTTTGATGGCCGTGGCGTCACCCGCCGGACCGGATGGCCCGGTAATGACGGGCGCAGCTTCGTCAAGGTCGGCAACCGTGACGGTGATGGTCTGGGTCGCGGCATTGCCGCTGGCGTCCATGGCCTGCACCTGCACCACATACGTGTTGTTGGCTGCAACGTCTGTCGGCGTTTCGAAATCGGGTGCGCTGACGAAGGAGAGCGCGCCGGTGCCGGCGTTGATGGTGAATTTGGCGACGTCTGCCCCGCCGCTGAGCGACCAGGTCACGCTTTCGCCGGCGGTCACGTTGGCGACAGTGGCGCTGTTTTCGTTGATCGTCTTGATGGCTGTGGCGTCGCCCGCCGCGCCGGATGGCCCGGTAATGACCGGTGCGGCTTCGTCAAGGTCGGCAACCGTGACGGTAATGGTCTGGGTTGCGGCATTGCCGCTGGCGTCCATGGCCTGCACCTGCACCACATACGTGTTGTTGGCTGCAACGTCTGTCGGCGTTTCGAAATCGGGTGCGCTGACGAAGGAGAGCGCGCCGGTGCCGGCGTTGATGGTGAATTTGGCGACGTCTGCCCCGCCGCTGAGCGACCAGGTCACGCTTTCGCTGGCGGTCACGGTGGTGACGGCGACGCTGTTCTCGTTGATCGTCTTGATGGTGGTGGCGTCGCCCGCCGCGCCGGACGGTCCGGTAATGACCGGTGCGGCTTCGTCAAGGTCGGCCACGGTGATGGTGATGGTCTGGGTCGCGGCATTGCCGCTGCCGTCGATCGCCTGAACCTGCACGACGTAGGTGTTGTTGGCGCCAAAGTCGGTCGGTGTTTCAAAATCGGGTGCGCTGACGAAGGAGAGCGCGCCGGTGCCGGCGTTGATGGTGAATTTGGCGACGTCTGCACCGCCGCTGAGCGACCAGGTCACGCTTTCGCTGGCGGTCACGGTGGTGACGGCGGCGCTGTTCTCGTTGATCGTCTTGATGGTGGTGGCGTCGCCCGCCGCGCCGGACGGTCCGGTAATGACCGGTGCGGCTTCGTCAAGGTCGGCCACGGTGATGGTGATGGTCTGGGTCGCGGCATTGCCGCTGCCGTCCATAGCCTGTACCTTCACCACATAAGTGTTGTTGGCGCCAACGTCGGTCGGTGTTTCAAAATCGGGTGCGCTTATAAAGGAGAGCGCGCCGGTGCTGACGTTGATGGTGAATTTGGCGGCATCTGCCCCGCCGCTGAGCGACCAGGTCACACTTTCGCTGGCGGTCACGGTGGTGACGGCGGCGCTGTTCTCGTTGATCGTCTTAACGGCGGTGGCGTCGCCCGCCGCGCCGGACGGTCCGGTGATGCCTGGCGCGGTTTCGTCAAGGTCGGCAACCGTGACGGTGATGGTCTGGGTCGCGGCATTGCCGCTGGCGTCCATGGCCTGCACCTGCACCACATACGTGTTGTTGGCTGCAACGTCTGTCGGCGTTTCGAAATCGGGTGCGCTTATAAAAGAGAGGGCGCCGGTGCCGGCATTGATCGCGAATTTTGCCGCATCTGCGCCGCCACTGAGCGACCAGGTCACGCTTTCGCTGGCCGTCACGGTGGTGACGGCGGCGCTGTTCTCGTTGATCGTCTTGATGGCGGTGGCATCGCCCGCCGCGCCGAATGGCCCCGTAATGACGGGCGCGGCTTCGTCAAGGTTGGCCACGGTGACGGTAATGGTCTGGGTTGCGGCATTGCCGCTGGCGTCGATCGCCTGCACCTGCACGACGTAGGTGTTGTTGGCGCCAACGTCGGTCGGTGTTTCGAAATCTGGCGCGCTGACGAAGGAGAGCGCGCCGGTGCCGGCATTGATGGTGAATTTGGCGGCGTCTGCGCCGCCGCTGAGCGACCAGGTCACGCTTTCGCTGGCGGTCACGGTGGTGACAGCGGCGCTGTTCTCGTTGATCGTCTTGATGGCCGTGGCGTCACCAGCTGCGCCGGACGGTCCGGTTATGATCGGCGCGGCTTCGTCAAGGTTGGCCACGGTGACGGTGATGGTCTGGGTCGCGGCATTGCCGCTGCCGTCGATCGCCTGCACCTGCACGACGTAGGTGTTGTTGGCGCCAACGTCTGTCGGCGTTTCGAAATCGGGTGCGCTGACGAAGGAGAGCGCGCCGGTGCCGGCATTGATGGTGAATTTGGCCGCATCAGCGCCGCCACTGAGCGACCAGGTCACGCTTTCGCTGGCGCTCACGGTGGTGACGACGGCGCTGTTCTCATTGATCGTCTGGACAGCCGTCGCGTCTCCGGCGGCGCCCGAAGGACCCGTAATGGTCGGTGCGGTGCTGTCGGCGCCCGCCGCCGTGAAGTTCAGTGTGGTGGCATTGGCGATGCCGGCATAGGCATTGCCTGCGCTGTCGATGACGGCAGATGCGGCGATCTTGATGTAATACGACGCACCGCTGGCAAGGTCGGAAAATGGATCGACGCTCAGGCCGGTGGCGCCATTGAAGCTGACGCTGCCTCCCTGGTCGCCCGCGCCAGTGGCGACATTGAAGCTTTCGAGCAGCGTGCCGTCCGCCAGGTACAGGCTAATATAGCCGGCGCCGGCCTGCACGTTCCTGCTGAAAGTGAGGGTCAGGCTGGCGTTGGCGGTGACGCCGGTGGCGTTGTCGGCCGGGCTGCTGCCAACCAGCACTGGCGCACTGGCGTCGACGATGGTCATTGCGCGCGTGACGGTGGTGCCGGCGACGGTCGCTTCGAGCGTGTAGTTGCCGCTTGCCAGGGCGGCGGTGGCTGCCGTGGTCCACGCCCCACCGCCATTGGCAGCGAGGTTGAAGGCGGCAACCGTTGCGCCAACGCCGTCTTTTACCAGCACCTGCACTTGCGCGTTGGCCGTGGCGCTGCCGCTGATGCTGACGGTGTTGTCGGTGGTGACAAAATCAGCCAGCATGCCCGTGTCGACGCTGATGCTGTCGATCGCGATCAGTGCCGATTTGTCATGCGTGAAGCTGGTGCTGTCGGTATAAGCGTCACCGGCGATATCGGTCACCACTGCGCTCACGCTGATGCTGCCGTTGGCCATGCCGCTCAGGTTCAGCGGCGCCAGGCTCCAGGTGCCCCCGGCTTGCACGGTGACGGTATCGGTGATGGTGATGCTGCCGTCGGTGATGGTGACGCTCACGGTGCTGCCCGCGCCAACGTTGCCGGTGGTGCCGACAATGACGATGCTGTCGTCTTCGGTGGCATTGGCAATGCCGTCGGCGCCGACGCTGGCGATCGGGCTGGTGATGGCGATGGACGGCGCATTGGCGACAATTTCCAGCGGCTTGAGCACGCTGGTACTGTTGCCCGCAAGGTCAGTGCCGCTGGCGCGCAGGCCAAGCGTGGTGCCGGTCAGTTGCACGCCGGCCTGCACCGACCACTGGCCGCTTGCGTTGACGGTGGTGGTGTAGGTTTGCTGGTTGCTCCAGTCGCCATCGTGGTCAGGATCGACGTCGATGGTGATGGTGGAGCCGGGAGCCAGGTCGCTGGTGCCGGTAATGAGCGGCGTGGTGTCGGCGGTTTTGCCGTTGGTAGTAAATGCAATGGCTGGCGGCGTGACGTCGACCGTGAGCGTCTGCAGGTCGGCGGCGGCATTGCCGGCGGCGTCGCTGCCGGAAATGCGCAGCGGTGTGCTGCCGTTCAAGCCGCCGGCCGGGAAACTGCCGCTGGCCGGGGTGGCGCTGCCGGTGTCAACCGACCAGGCGCCGCCGCTGACGAGCGTCAGGTAGCTCAGTTCATAGCTGCCATTGTTGTCGGTGTCCAGGCCCAGCGTCAGCACGGTGCCGTCGGCGATGCCGCTGACGGTGCCGCCGATGACCGGACTGGGCGAGTTCGTCATGGCCGCGGCGGCGCCGCCATGGGTGGTGATGCCGACGCCGGCGGTGGTGTCGATGGTCAGTTCGAGCGTGGTGGGATCGATGGCCGTGCCGCCGCCACCGCGGGTGGTGGTGGCTGTCACGCTGTAGGCGCCGTCGGCCAGGGCGCCGGTGGTGATCGACCAGCCGGTGGCGCTCGCTGTCAGGTTGCCGTTGGCAAGCGAGTAGGTAACGCCGTTGACCACCACTGCAATGCTGTCGCCGCCAATTTGCGTCCAGCTTCCGGTAATGCTCGGGGTGTTGTCGTTGGTGGCGAGCGGGTTTACGGTGGGCAGGTTCAGGCCCGTGGCCGTGGTGCTGTTGCCATACGCATTGGTGGCTGTGGCCGTGATCCGGGCATAGGCACTTAGCCCAGCGCCGGGCAGGCTGCCGGTTGACGGCGTGGCACTGCCGGTGTCCAGGCTCCAGCTATGGTCAGCCTGCACCGTGGCCGAATAACTGAGGTCGGTGACGCCGTCGTTGTTGGTGTCGATGTTAATGAGCACGGGCGCACCAGGCGCCAGCGACGAGGTTCCCGTCAGCAGCGGCGTGCTGTCGTTGGCCAGGGCGGTAGTCACCACGGTGACCGTTGGCGCGGCGGCCGCGCCGGTCGTTTCAAAGCCCTGGCTGTCGCTGCCGGCGACGTTGGCGCGGCCGGTATTGGTGCTGACGGCCTTGGCGCCGGCCACGCTCACCAGCATGGTGCCGGCGCTGCCGGCAGTGGGCGTCACCGCCAGCGTATAGGTGGCGGCATTGACGACGGTGAAGCTGCCCTTGGTGCCATTGGTAACGTCCACGTCGGTGACGTCAAAGCCGCTGACGTTTTCCGTAAAGGCAAACGTGAACAGCACGGCGCCGGTGGCGGTGCCGGCCACGTTGTCGGTCACGCTCACGGTGGGGCTGGTCAGCGACAGCGTGGCCGGTACGGCGATATCGTAAATGGTCAGCGTGCCGCTTTCCACGGCCGATGCCTTGACCGTCAGCGGGCCGTTGACCAAGCCCTTGATGGCGGCGTTCGACAGGGTGGCGCTCCAGGCTCCGGCGGCGCTGGCCGTGGTAGAAATGTCGGCGAAATTGCCGTTAATGTCGGTCACGCGCACGCTTACCACCGGCGAACTGGCCAGGGTGGTGGTGCCGGAAATGATCACGCCGCCCGTCACTTCGCTGTTGATGATGTCGGTGCCGGCATTGAACGCCCCGACGGTGATGGTCTTGGTAGAGGCGTTGGCCGACAAGGTCTGGGTCCAGTTCAGCGGCTGGGCGATATTGCCGGCCCCGTCGATGGCCGTGGCCGCGACCTTGGGCACGACGCTGACCGCCGCACTGGTGGGGTTGCCGCTTGGCGCGTTCAGCAGCGCACCGGTGGTCCAGCGCCCGCTGGCGTCGGTCGTCACGTCCACCGTTTGCAGCGTGCCGCCAGCGGGCGTGAACGAGACCGCCAGCACGGTGTTGAGCAGGTCGCTGCTGCCGGAAATGGCGGGCGACGACTTCTTGATTTCGCTCGATGTCGTATTGAAGATTTGTGGCGCCACTTTGTCGTGCGTGACGGTGCTATTGGTGGCGCTGACGGTAGTGCCGTTCAGCGCGGCGCGCACTGTCAGCGTGCCGTTGTCGAGGGCAGACAGGTCGACCGGGGCCGCGCTGCTGGACCAGGCGCCGCCCGCGACGGCGACATTGGCAACCGTGACAAAATTGCCGCTGGCGTCGGTAATGGTCAGGGTCACGCTGCTGCCCCCGGTGGCGCTGCCGGTAAAGATGACGCTGTTGTCCTCCACCAGGTTCAGGAAGGTGGCGCCGGCGCCGCTGTTGTTGATGCCCGCCAGGCCGCTGGGCGAAGCGGTGCTGGTGATCGTGCCGATGGCGAGCGTTGGCGTGGTAATGGTGAGCACCTGGCTGTCGCTGACGCTGCCGCTGCTGTCGCTGGCCAAAATGCCCAGCGCGCCGACAAAGCCGCCGTTCGGACGCGAACCGGCAATGGCCGCCGCGCTGGCCGTGTCGAGCGTCCAGACGCCCGCGCCGTTGGGCGTGACCGAGTACGTCACGGCGTCGGACAGGTTGCCGTCGTTGTTGGGGTCGAGCCGCACGATGACGAACCCGCCCGCGTTTGACGAGGTGCCGCTAATGACAGGCAAGGTGGCGCTGCCGCTGGCACTGCCGTTGCTGGTCGGGTCGCCCGCGCTGTCGCCGGTGATGTCGATTGCCACCAGCGGTGAACTGGTGATGCTCGCCTCGAGCGTGGTGGTGTCGCTCACCGCCGGCAGGCCGGCGCGCGCGACGGTGGCCACCACTTCATACGAGGCGCCGCTGGCCAGCGCCGTGCTCACCTGCACGCTCCAGCTGTTGCCGCTGATGGTCGGCGTGCAGGCAACGCCATTTACCGTCACGCTCAAGCTGTCGCCCGGCACATTGGTCCAGGTGCCGCTCACCGTCGGGGTGGTGTCGTTGGTGCTGACAGCCGTGACGGTGGGCCGGTTCAGGGCGACGGCGGTGCTGCTGTTGCCGGCGCTGTCAGTGGCGGTGGCGCTGACTTTGGTGAAGGCGGGCAGGCCGCCAGACGGCATGCTGCCCGACAGCGGCGCAACGGTGGCGGTGTTGAGCGACCATGCACCGCTGGAGACCATCACCTGGTAGACCAGGTTGGCGGTGGCGGCCACGTTGTCGGTGTCGAGCGTGAGCGTGAGTAGCGCACCGTCGGCCAGGTCGCTGGTGCCGCTGAAGGTCGGCTTGCCGGTCACGGCGCTGGCAAGTTGCGCGATGCCGACCAGCGGCGCCGCTTTGTCATGCACGGCAGTGGCGCTGTCGACGGCGCCGCCGGCCGTGGCGGTGAAGCTGAGCGCGCCATTGCCCAGCGCCGACAGGTCCAGGCCGGCCGTGGTCCAGGCGTTGGCGCTGACGGTGGCGGCATCAATAAAGGTGAGCGTACTGCTGCCGTCGGTGGCGGTGATGGTGACCTTGACGCCATTGGCGAGCGCGGCCGTGGTGCCGGACAAGGCAACGCTGTTGTCCTCGGCGTCGTTAATGAAGCCGCCGCTGATCGGCTCGCCAATGGTGATGCCCGGCCCGGCACTGACCGGCGCGCTGGCCGACATGGGCGCGGTAAAGGCGCCCAGTTCGGCGAAGGTGGCGTTTTTGTCATAGCTGGCGCCCACCCCGTTCAGGTCGCCGTTGATGGGGCCGGTCTGGGTCTGGGTGAAGGAAATGTACTGCACCACCGTGTCCTTGGTAAAACCGGTGATGCCGGTCGCGCCGCGCGGGCCGTAGATGCCGCTGCGGTCCACCGGGGAGGGCTTGGCCAGCACGGCGGCCAGGTCGGCCAGCGGCATGCGCCAGCTGACAAAGACATCGGTCTTGCCGTCCCCGGCAATGTCGCCGGGCGTGCCGTTGACAGGGTCGAGCGTGGCGGCGCCATAGTGCGGATCGCTGGCCGCCGATACCGCCGTGACCGCATAATTGCTGGCGCTGAAAGCGTACACGCCGCCGTTGGCCAGCCAGCCTGCGGGCAGCGGGCTGGTGGAGGTGGTGTTGGGCGACATGTTCGCGCCCGTGCCCGGTTCATACAGTTTGACGGCCTGGCCGTTGTTGCGTCCGTCCACCGCCATAAAAATATCGGCGCGCCCGTCCAGATTGGCGTCCATGCCGACAATGGCCACGCCGCCAAAGTAGGTGCTGCTGGTCGGGTTGTCGATGCGCAGCCGGAACACCAGCGTGTCGTCGGCGGTGCTGACGGTGCCGTTGTCGTCGTAGGCGGCGTAGAGCGAACCGTGGGTGGCGTCGCCGACGATGTCGGTGTCGGCGGCGCCGGCCTGGCTGTCGCCGTCCGGATCACGGCCGGTGCCGTACATGATGGCGGTCCAGCCGCTGTTGCCCGACAAATTGATCTTGGCCAGCTTGCCTTCAAAGCCGGATAGCAGCGCGGCCGGGGCGAGCAGGGCGCCGTCGATGGCGCCGCTGGCGCGCTCGAGCTGCCAGTTGCCGCCAAAATTAGCGGCAGAGCCGGTGGTGTCGGTGCTGGCTGCCACGTCGGCCCCGGTGGCGCGGGCGATGGCGTCCACCAGCGCGGCGCCGCTGCTGCCTTGACCAATGTCGCAACCGTAGAGCAGCAGGTCGCCCTGCTCGCCCAGCGCGTGCCCGATGGTGGCCAGTTCGCTTGCATGTCCGGCCAGGTCGGCCTGCTGGTAAGTCTGGCCGCCGATGACGAGCGCGCCCACGCTGCCGTGGCTGACCAAGTGGATGGCGTCCAGGCCCGTGCTGCCTTGCAGGCGTTCGGCCATCTGCGCAAACGCGTCGCGCGCCGGGTCGAGCAGCACCAGTTCGATGCCGGTGCGCAGGCCCGCGGCCAGCGTTTGCCAGCCGGCGATGGTGGTGTCGATAAAGGCGATTTCATGGCGCTGGGGCGGCGCGGCCAGCGTTGGCAGCGTTGGCAATTCAAGCGTGGCGGCAAGCTCGGTGCTTGCCTCGCGCAGCGGCGCGGCATGCTCGGGCGCGTCGATCAGGGTCGCCATGGCGGCGCCGTCGAACATCAGGCGCGCCTCCAGTGCGAGCGGGCTCGGCTTGCGGCGCGTGAGGGTGCGCCGGGCGGCGGCCTGTGCTGGCAGGGTCGAAGAGGTCGGCGCTTTGGAGGTCATGGGCAATCCCGTTCTGGTTCTTTGATGAGGCGTTACGGTTACTTGGCGGGCGGCGCGATCTGGACCCGGCCGCTCATGCCGGTGAGCAGCTCGGGAAAGCGGCCGTCGATGGTGGCCACCAGCTTTACCGACTGGCTGACCGGGTCCACGCGCGCGCCAATGCGCTGCAGCCTGGCCGGATAGGACTTGTCGGTTTCATCGATGCCGATGGTGAACTGGAAGCCCGGCTTGAGCCAGCTGAGCCACTTGCTGGGCACCAAAAATTCGAGTTCGAGCACGCTGTCGTCGATAATTTCCATGATCGCCTGGCCGCTTTGTACGAACTGCTGTTCGCGAATCCGACTTTCGGCAACGCGGCCCGTAAACGGTGCGCTGATAGTGCATTTGCTCACCAGGGTATGCATCACCGCCAGTTCGGCGCGATGTTCCGCGACCTGGGCTTCGGAAACGTTCAACTCCACCTTGCCGATCGAATTGAGTTCGGACAGGCGCCGGTTGGCCTGCCAGGTTTGCTCGGCGCCAGAAAGGGCCGCGCGCGCCTTGCTCAGCTGCGCCTGCTGCAGCGAGCAGTCGAAACTGACCAGTGTCTGGCCGGCCTTGAAGCGGCCGCCTTCCTGCACCGGCAGGCGCTGCACGCGCGCGCCTATTTCAGCGGCAAGGGTCGTGAAGCGGTGCGGTGCCAGCTGGGCGCGAATTTCGCGGCTTTCCAGGCCGGCGCTGGCGGCCTTGGGCGGGGCCACTTTGGCGCTGGCGGCGCCCGTACGGGCCTGGGGGATCAGCGGCGCTGGCACAGGAGCGGCGGCAAAGGCCTGGAGCGCACCGCATCCCAGCAGGCACAGGGCGGCGCGCAGCCTCATGGCTTGGCCGCAGCCGCAGCCGCGCCTTGCCCGTTGCTGCGCACGGAGGCCTCGATCGCCGCGCTCAGTTCGTCCAGCGGCAGGCCGGTCTGGCGCTCGGTGGCGGGCTCGACGCCCAGCGCCGCTTGCAGCTTGCTCAACGCTGCATGGGCCAACGCCAGCGCCTGGTAGCGGCGCAGCAGGCTCAGGATGGCGGTGGTGTTGTTGGACACCTGTTCCAGCTTGCCCTGGCTCTCGGCCTGGGCCCGGTTGGCGCTATGCTGGTTGATGCGCTCGTCCACCGACCAGATGGCGTCGGCGCGGCGAAACTGCTTGAGCGCGTTGGCGTAGTACAGGCACGCCAGGTGCACCTGGGCCAGCACTGCCATCTGCATGGTCACGCGGCGCTGGTCGGCCAGCGCTACGCCGGCGTCGGCCAGGCGCTTCTGGGCCGGTGCGCTGACCAGATTGAGCAGGTTGAACGAGAGCTGGGCGCCGGTTTCGGTCCAGCTGTTGTGAACCAGGTACTTGTCGGTATCGTACTTGAGGTTGGCGTTCAGGTTCAGGTTGGGGAACATTTTGAAATACACCTTGCGCGTCTCGGCCTGCGCCACGCGCACGTTGTAATGCTGCTCGCGCAAGTCGGCATTGTTGGCAATGGCGGTTGTTTCAAGCACGTCAATGGGCTGCTCGAGGATCGACTCGCTCAATTGCTCGGCTGGTTCCAGCACCAGCAGGGCGCTGCCGGGCGGGGCGTTGACCAGGCTAGCCAGTTCGATCTGCGCGCTCGCCAGTTCCTGGTCGATACCTTCGAGCAGGCGCAAGTTTTCCAGCAACTGGCGCTGGTAGCGAAGCGATTCGATCGGCGAGCGCAGGCGCTCCTGTTCGGCCTTGCGTGCGTCAAGGAGGGCTTCTTCGGCAAGGGCAATCGAACGGCCGATGTTGGTGCGCAGCTTCTGGGCGCTGGCAGTGCGCCAGAAGGCGGTGCGCACGTCTTGCAGCAAAATGTGCGAGGCCTTGCGGCGGCGCTCGGCGGCGATCAGCACGCGGTTGGCGTTTTGCTGCGCGCTGACAAATGACAGGCCGAAGTCGAGCAGGTTCCAGGTGGCCCCGACATCGGACAGGGTATGGTCGCGCGAGGATGAAATAAAGGGGTTGGCGAGCGATGGGGCGCCGGTGACGGAATCAACGGCGCGGGTGGTGTTGTTTTCGCTGCGATGATGGTAGCCGGCCGAGGCCATCAGGCGCGGCAGCATGTCGAATGTGGACAGGTCGAGCTGGCCGAGAGCGATCGCTTCTTCCATCATGCGCGAACGCCGGTCCAGGTTGTACTTGAGGGCGCGCGCCATTGCCTGGGGCAGGCTGAGCGGGCCGCTGATCGGTTCCACGCCGCGCTGGGCGCTGTCGCGGTCGATCCTGGCCTGGGTCAGCAGGGTGCTCTCGCGCAACGGCTCCGGCGTCAACTGGGCGCAGCCGGAAACGAGCAGCAGGGCGCCGAGCATGGGCAGGCGCAATCTGAGATCACGGAGGGCAGCGGCGGTGAATGCCCGCGCAACAAAATTAGTCATTGAAGCTCCGTTCGTTGCATCCAGGCGCGTTGCATGGATGATGGCAAAACCTGTATCCACTGCCGGCTTCAGGACCTCGGCAAGCGCAGGATCGACGGCACAGTGTGGACAAAATTGCACAGAATGAGCATTGTTGGGGCGACGGTATGTCAGGGAAACCGCATGGCTGACATACCGAAGAGCTTTTTTTGGGATCGACGGCGCGGCTATGCAGAGGGATAGTACCCCACTTGTTGCATCGATTGTTGCTGTACGTAAAATATAGTAAGCCAGTACACACAGCCCATCAGCTTAATTTGCGAACTGTTCGCTAACCCACTGATAAATATCCTACGGAAAGGCAAACTTGAAGCGGGTCAAATCTTTGGCTCGTTGCCGATGCCTCGGCGGAACCCAAAAGGCGATATAGGATGCAATCATGATTTTAATAGTAGATGACGATGTGGGCATGGCCGAAACCTGCTCGATGCTGCTCAAAGCGCATGGCTTCGATGTCAGTGTCGCGGCCAGCGGCGCCGAAGCGCTTTCCAGGCTGGGGAGCGCGTCGCACGAGCTGCTCATTTCCGATTGCGCGATGCCGGGCATGAGCGGCGTGGAGTTAAGCGAAAAATTGCGCGCCGATCCATCGACCGCACAACTGCCCATCGTGCTGATGAGCGCCTCGTTGCGATGCGATATCGCGCAAGGCACCGATTACGATGCTTTTTTGCGTAAGCCATTTTTGGCGGAGAATCTGCTGGTTGTCGTACGTGATCTGTTGGCCGGTGTTCGCACCGAGCACAGCAATTACTGCAAGGTGTAAATGCGTCTCTCTCTTTTTATACTGAGCAATCTCGACGCCATTCTCAAGGAGTGGGAAGACTTTGCGGGAACGCTCGCACCGCTGGAAGACGCCGGTCGGATCGAATTGCGTGATCATGCAACCGAGGTCCTGAAGGTGATAGCCACCGATCTGGCAACCCCGCAGGAAGAAAGCGAAAGCATCGCCAAGTCCAAGGGCTTGGCCCCGGTCGCCGGTACCGATACGGCCGCCGAAGTACACGCTGCAGCGCGCATGGCGTCCGGCTTGAACAGCGACCAGGTAATGGCCGAATTCCGGGCCCTCAGGTCGAGCGTGCTGCGCTTGTGGACGCGCGATACCGCTGTGAGCACCGCGGACGAAATCGACGATATGGTGCGCTTTAACGAAGCGATCGACCAGGCCCAGAGCGAATCGATGGCCAGGTATACAAAGTTGCTGCGCGACGCGCAAAGCCTTTTCCTGGCCATTCTTGGCCATGACGTGCGCTCGCCGCTGGGCGCCGTGAGCATGGGTGCGCAAGTGCTGCTGCAAGACCAGACCTTGCCGGCCAAAGTGCTCAAGGTGGGCCTGAGAATTTTTAACAGCACCAAGCGCGTGGATGAAATTGTGCGCGACCTTCTCGACTTTTCAACCTCGCACCTGGGCGATGGAATACCGATTGATCCTTACACCGTCGACCTGGCCGAAATTTGCCAGAATGTGGTCGAGGAAACGCGGACATTCCATCCCGACCGCAACATCGAACTCGTCTCTGAAGGCAATTTGGTGGGCACATGGGATGGACCGCGCCTGGCCCAGGCCTTTGCGAACCTGATTTCCAATGCGGTTCAGCATGGCAATCGGGAAAGCACGATCTTGGTCGCCATTGACGGTTGCCAGTCCAATGTTCTATTTGAAGTTAGCAACGACGCCGACGTCATTCCCCAGGCAAAGTTGCGCACCTTGTTCGATCCCGTCAAGAGCTTTGCCATTCGCCCGCCTGGTGAAAGGACCAGGTCCCGGGTACAGAACCTGGGACTGGGCCTGTATGTCGTCAAAGAAATCGTCAAGGCGCATAATGGTGAGATTTCTGTTTGTTCCACTAAAGAGACGGGCGTAAAGTTTTCTGTCAGCTTGCCCCGAATCACACCGCAGCGCAGGAACGGCGACGACTAGCAGTCAAGCACGCTGCTGCCTTGGCGTCGACTTCTGCGCGCCAGGTCGCCGCCATGCTCGCCACACGCGTTTCCCTCTTGTTGTTTGCCGTTCTCGGCGCCGCGGTCGTTGCCTGGAGCGCTCACCGCTGGAAGGCAGGAACGGGGGATCTGCGCGCTGCGCTCGATGCCGGCCGCACGTCCATCACGCCGGCCCGCATTTGACTTTTCCACCCTCGAAGGCTTGCCGGCGCCGGTGCAGCGCTATCTGCGCCTCGTGCTCACGGATGGCAAGCCAATGGTGGCCGGCGCGCACGTGCTTCACCGTGGCAGCATGAACATGAACATGAACGAGGCGGGCACGCAATGAAAAACGTTTACCTCCGATCAGCAGATCGTGACGGCGCGCCCGGGGTTTGACTGGAATGCACGAATAAGCATGTTGCCCGGCGTGCCGGTACTGGTGCACGACGCCTGCATCGGCGGCGAGGGAAGGTTGCGCGCCGCCTTGTTCGGCCTGGTCACCGTGGCCGATCTGCGCGGCACGCTGGACAGGGCACAGGGCGAGCTGTTGCGCTTTCTTGCCGAAGCGGTCTGGTATCCGACGGCCTTGCTACCCGGTCAGGGCGTCAGTTGGGAAGCAGCCGATGCGCAGTGCGCGCGTGCCACGCTGACGGACGGCGCGGTCACGGTCAGCCTGGACTTTAGCTTCGATGAACAAGGTTTGGTAGCAGGCATCGACGCGCGTGCGCGTGGCCGCACCGTGGGTGGACAGACCGTCCCCACGCCCTGGCGAGGCCGCTTTTGGGGCTATCAGGACAGGGGCGGGATGCTGGTGCCGCTCAACGGCGAGGTGGCGTGGATGCTGCTTGACGGCATGCATCCCTACTGGCGTGGGGAAATGACATCGATCGTCCACGCCTATGCCGACTGATGCCTGCTGGCGGCGCGCAGCGCTGCATCGCCGCAGCGCGGCTACTTGAATGCCGTGACGGCGGCGCGGCCCACGGCCGGGTCGTCGGTGAAAAAGCCATCAATACCTGCCTTTAGGTAGGCGTTGATTTCGGCTACCGAGTCGCCACGCTGCGTCAGCGACGCCACGTCGGGCTTGCGCAAGCTAACGGGCAGGAATGGATTTTCGGGGCGCAAGGTCCAGGTGTGCACTTTCAATCCTGCCGCCTTGGCGTCGGCCACGAAGCTGGTCGGGGTGCCCAGTTCATTGGCGGCGGTGCGCGCAATGATGACTTCCTTGTAAGGCGACACCACGTCGGCGTACGCTGCAATGTCCTTTAAACCGGCAGGGGTGACCATGTCGGCATAGGTGCGCGCACTGCCCGCGGCCACGAAGTCGTAGGGCGCATTGCGGGGCGCGCCATTCGGGGCAGGCGGATTTTTTGGATTGTCGATCAGTTGCACGATGCGCATGTCGGTCATGCCGCGCAGCTCTTTCAAGTTGGCCACTTCAAACGATTGAATGAATACCGCCGCCGCCTTGCCGCGATAGCCGCTGGCGACCAGCTGATCGACCAAGCGCTTTTCGAGCGGCAGGCCGATGGATTTGAAATAGCTCGGGTGCTTGGTTTCGGGGTAAATGCCGATAACCTTGTGGCGCGCCGTGCTTTCCTTTTTGACCAGGTCGATCACTTCCTGCAAGGTGGGAATCTCGAACTGACCGTCAAAGGCGGCATTGGCGGGGCGGTTGGCAGGAATGCGTTCCTTTGCCCGCAGCGTCTTGAGCTCGGCCAGGGTGAAGTCTTCGGTGAACCAGCCGTTCACTGGCACGCCGTCGATGGTCTTGGTGGTTTTGCGCGCGGCGAAAGCGCTGGCGGCGGCAACGTTGGTGGTGCCGCTGATGTCGTTTTCATGACGCGCCACCAGCACGCCGTCCTTGGTGGCGACCAGGTCGGGCTCGATAATGTCGGCGCCGTCGTCGATTGCCTGCAGGTACGAAGCCAAGGTGTGCTCAGGGCGCAGCGCGGACGCGCCGCGGTGGCCTGTCACGGCCGGTGTGGGCGGCCATGCGCTACCTGGGTTTTGCAGGTCGTCTTGCTGACCTCCGCATGCATTGAGCAGGGAGACGACGACAGTGGCAATGGTGGTGGCGAGCATGGGGTGGATACGGCTTGGAACGGGGGCAAGTGTAGCGCGTTTCATGTGGGCTCCGGATAAAGTTGAGGAAACATTGCAAGCTCAACAAAAGCGTAGCAAGCCCGCGTGACAGCAGCGTGACCGGGCCGAATCGGCCGCTTGGCAGATCGGCTTGTAAAGCGACGGGTTCAAAAAATCAGGCGATCAGGGAATCAGGCGTTCGGCCCGCAGGCGCTCGAACAAGTCAAGGAACGACGCCTCTGTTGCCTGATAGGCGCTAAAGCCGAGCCGCCGGCTGTTGGCCATGTCGGTCATGACCTCGAGCGGCCGGCCCAGATCGAGATCGGTATGCCAGGCCGAAGCCAGTCGATCGAGGTCGGGTTCGGCCAGGGCGTGGCGTTCGGCCAGGGCGCGCCAGAGCGCGTGGTCATGCCCCATCGCAGTTTCCAGAGGGCGGACCGTGTCTTGCAAGCCTGCCGACTGCACGCCGAACCACGCGCCCAGCCTGGGCCACAGCCAGCTCCAGCGGAAAACGTCGCCATTGACGATGTTGAATGCTTCATTGCGGGCAGCATCGGTGTCTGCAGCCCACACCAGCTGCCGGGCCAGCATGCGTGCATCGGTGACGTCCGACAGACCATTCCACTGGGCGGCTGAACCGGGAAACTGGAACGGGCGGCCCGTCTCCTTGCACAGCGTTGCATACACGGCGAGCGTGGTGCCAAGGTTCATGGCGTTGCCAACGGCTAAGCCGATCATGGTATGGGGACGGTGCACGGTCCAGGTGAAACGGTCGCGCGCCGCGGCGGCGTACAGCTCGTCTTCCTGGGCGTAATAAAAGTTTTCCAGCGGCAGGCGCGGCTGGCTTTCGCGCAGTGGCGTGTCGGGCAGCGTGCCTGAACTGGCGTAGGCTTCAAAGGGGCCGAGGTAATGCTTCAGTCCGGTCACCAAGGCGACGTGGCGCAGCGTTTTTTTGGGCGAGAGCGCATCGAGCAAATTGCGCACCAGTGCGGCATTGACGCGAATATTGTCGGCCTCGGTCGCTTGGCGCATCCAGGTGGTGATAAAAACATGGGTGGGTGAAATGTCCGACAGGGCGCTCGCAAGCGCTGCCGGGTCCAGCAGGTCTGCGGCGACATGGCGAACGGCGGGCAAGTCGCGGGGCGGACGGCGGGATAGACCGATGACTTCCCATCCCTCCGCGAGCAATTGTCGAGCGACATAATTGCCGCCAATGCCAGTGATGCCTGCAACCAGTGCCGTGCGTTTCATGAAATCTCCCGAACTTAAAAATCGATTGTACGTGGCGTCGGGAGGGGGCGCTTTAATGTTGCCATGCGGCGAGTATTACCAACACAGGAGGACTAGCCGCCTGCACCCACCGTCGGCAACTCAATGTAACTATCGTGAAACACCCGCTGCGTGGCCTTGCGATAGTCGCCCGGCTTGGCCCAGAAGATATTCGGAACAAACGTTTGTGGGTTGCGGTCGTAGAGCGGGAACCAGCTCGACTGCACTTGCACCATGATCCGGTGGCCGGGCAAGAAAACGTGGTTGGCCGTGGGCAGCGCAAAGCGGTACGGCAGCGTTTTTCCGGCAGCGATCGGGTGCGCCGTTTCCAGGCTTTCCCGGTAGCGCCCGCGGAAAATATCGGCCGACACCATCAACTGGTAGCCACCCATTTCCGGCTGCGCCGCCACCTGGTCGGGATAGACGTCGATCAGCTTGACGACCCAGTCGCCGTCCGTGCCGCTGGTCGAGGCATTCAGCCTTGCCAGCGGCTCGCCGCTGATCTTGAGCGGTGCGCCGAGCACGTCGGAGACATAGGTCAGCACATCGGTCCGGCCCGACGCTTCGCGCTGGTCATCGACCAGCCAGCGCGGCCAGGTCTGGCCCTTGGCATCGCTGTAACCCATGGGGGCGATGGGGCGCGCCCGAAACGGTACCGGCTTGGCCGGGTCCGAGACGTATTCGTCAAAGCCGCTGCCGGCGGCGCCGCCCAGCGTCAGCTTCTGTCCCGCACCCAAGCGCAGCAGCGTGGGCGTTATGGTGCAGGCGCTGGCACACCCGGCCGGCCACGACGGCAGCGCGCGCCACTTGTTGGTGCCGGTCTCGAAGGCGGTGACCGGGGCTACGGTGGCGGTGGCGGCGGCGTTGCCTGGGATATTTTTCAGGTAACGGGCCAGGAATGGGCGCAGCACTTCCTGGCGCCAGTACAGGCCGGTGTCGGCCGAGAACTTGATGGCGCCCAGGTTGCTCACGTCGCCGATCGCGCCGCCGTGCTGCCACGGCCCGATGGTCAGAAATACATTGTTGTTGCGGTCGCCCGGCTTGAGTGCCTTGTACAGGGCAATGGCGCCATAAATGTCTTCCGCGTCCCACAGGCTGTGCACCAGCATGGTGGGCACGGTGAGCGGCTGGCGCGCCAGGATGGTATCCATGGCTTGCTGCTGCCAGAACGCATCGTAGGATGGGTGGGCGGCCACTTTCTGCCAGAAGCCGCTTTGTTCGAGTCCGCGCTGGCGTGCCAGGTCGCCCGCCGAGCCGGCCCGCATGAAAGTATCGTAATCGTCAAAGTGGCTGCTGAACCACTTGGCGTCATTGTCGCGCGTGACCACTTGTTCCAGCATGTACGACATATTGATTTGCCGGAAGGCGCCGTTATGGAACCAGTCGTCCCCGCGCCAGCCGTCCACCATCGGATTCATCGGCACCGACACTTTCAGCGCCGGATGCGGGTTGACCAGCGCCGTCAGCGCCAGGTAGCCGTCATAGGAAATGCCGATGATGCCTACCTTGCCGTTCGATTCCGGCACATTCTTGACCAGCCAGTCGATGGTGTCGAAGGTGTCGGTCGAATGGTCGACTTCGGTCGGGTTGAGCGGGCCGCGCATGGGGCGGTTCATGACGTAATCGCCTTCCGAGCCGTACTTGCCGCGGATATCCTGGATCACGCGGATATAGCCTTCGTCCACGATGACGTCGGTGGCGTTGTCGTAGCCCTGCAGGATCGATCCCATCTGGGAACTTTGCGCGTGCGAAGTGAGTTCGCCCGCATTGTAGGGCGTTCGGGTGAGCAGCATGCCGGCCCCCTTGGCGCCCTTTGGCACCACGATCACGGTCTTGAGCTTGACTCCGTCGCGCATGGGAATCATGACGATGCGCCGTTCGTAGTCGAAGCTGGCGGTAGGGGCGACAAATTTGGCGGGCGTTTCGCTGGGCAGCGCGTTGCCTGACGATGCGGGTGACTGTGCCAGCGCGCCTTGGGTCATTCCTTGGGTCAACAACAGGGCGCCGGCGGCAACGGCAAGGCGGGTAAGACGAAGGACGTGCATCGGCATGCAAATGGCTCCGGTTTGGCGGCGAAACGGGTGCTTCGCTAGACGCTGAAATGTACACCATTGCTCAGGTTTTCGGTAATGAATTGCAATTTCCCTGTGCCGCAGGCGCGGCAGGCATGTGCCGGCAATGTTTGTATTGACGCCGCCGTTGTCAGCGCGGCGGCAGTTTCACAACACGGCCGCTGCGCGCGCTGTCCAATCCCAGTTCGATAATTTCGAGCGCATCGCAGGCCGATTGCGGCGTTACGGGCAGGGGCGTGCCCAGATTGATGGCGTCGCGCATTGCCGCGTAATACACGGTGTAGTCGCCGGCTTGGCCGGGGTAGAGCGTTTCTTCTGCCACCTGGCCGAGCGTCAAGGTGCCAGGCAGCGGATCGTCGCCCCAGCCTGCACTGCCCGGCCGTTCGCCGCGTTTGAGCGCCGCCTCCTGGGTGTCGAGCCCGTATTTGACGAAGCTGCCGGCCGTGCCGTGTAGCACGAAGCGCGGCGCCGGTGCTGCCGCCAGGGCGGATGCGTGCAAAATCACGCGCAAGCCCGCGTAGTGCAACACGGCATGGAACCAGTCGTCAGCGAGCGCGCCGTCGCGCTGGCGCTGCAAGTCGAGCCAGACAGTGGACGGCCTGCCGAACAATTGCAGCGCCTGGTCGGCCAGGTGGATGCCGAGGTCGTACCACAGGCCGCCACCGGCAGCGGCCGATTCGCGCCAGCGCTCCAGCACGACAGGCCGATAGCGATCGAAATGGGATTCGAAGTGGCGCACGGCGCCCAGCTGGCCACTGTCGATCAGCCGGGCAACGCCGAGAAAGTCGCCATCCCAGCGCCGGTTGTGGAATACCGACAGCTGGCGGCCGTGGCGCTCGGCGAGCGCGATCAACCGGCTTGCCTCGGCCACGTCGAGCGCGAAAGGCTTGTCGACGACGACATGCTTGCCCGCTTCCAGCGCGGCAGCGGCGAGCCGATAGTGGGTGTCGTTCGGCGTTGCAATCACGACCAGGTCGATGTCGCTGTTGGCAAACAGCGCGGCGGGACTGCCTGCGACGGCAACGTCCGGCAGCGCTTGCTGGGTGATGGGTGCCTTGCTGCTGGCAATGCACGACAGCGTCAGGCCGGGCGTGGCGCGGATCAGGGGAATGTGAAAGGTGGCTGACGCGTAGCCGTAGCCGACGACGCCAACATGTAGATTTTGCATGAGCTGATTGTCCTGTGAGCCATCAAGGCATTTGCCTGTTCGCACGATAGCATCACTGCCGCCCATCCGTCGTATTGCTACTTAATAGTAAATATTTCTCTATAAAGTAGCAATTTTACAGTATATTGCAAGTCTGTAGCGTAGCTGGCAACATTTGCCAATGCCCGCCCATGTCCGTTCACAGCAATAAGGCACACCATGAAACTAGCTGATTTCCGCATAGGCGCGCGCCACCTGGTCCAGGAACCGGTTTATTCGGCCATTGCCATCCTCGGCCTTGCCATTGGCCTGGGGGCGTGTTTGTTGCTGCTCGGTTTTGTCCAGTATTCCTGGCGTTACGATGCCGCCGTGCCTGGCGTTGACCACATCTACGTCGTCAAGCAAAAGTTCAACGTGGACCCGAAGGCCCCCTGGTTCGACCAGGCGCCGTTGCTGCTGCGCGAAGCGGCGCTCAAGACGCCGGGCGTGGCCGATGCCACCGCCTTTTTCCGCGTCGATCCGCCCACGGTCAAGGTTGGGAACACGCTGCAAACAATGCCAAGCCTGCTGGTGCTGCCGCATTTTGCCGGCATGCTGGGGCTGTCCGCCCTGGAAGGGGACCTGGACGCGGCCTTGAGCCGCCCGGACGGTTTGGCATTAACCCAGAGCACGGCGCGGCGCCTGTTCGGCGGCGCGCCTGCGCTGGACCGGACGCTGCACATCGGCGACAAGGTGCTGCGCGTGCGTGCGATTGTGCGCGATCGGCCGGCCAACACCACCATTCCATTCGAGGCGCTGTACGGCGTTCATTCAGTGCTGACCTCGCCCGAGATGCGCACCGAACTGCAAACCGGCGAACATGGCGCATGGGGCCGTTTGCTGCTGCGCATTGCGCCAGGCGCGGAAACGAATGCTATCGCCATGTCGCTGCAGGCAATCATTGACAACGCCCCTGGCGTGCAGGGCGTGCCGCCGGCAGTGCGCGCCCGGCTCGGCCGGCGCAAGGTCATGGAGCTGGCGCTCTCGCCCTTGCGCGAAGCGTATTTCGACCAGGATGTGGCGCGCAATCCGGTCTGCGCGCCCGGGGATCGGGGCGACCGGACAACGGTGGCCGCGCTGGCGCTGGTGGCGGTGCTGATCCTGGTCATTGGCGCCATCAATTATGTGAACCTGGCCACGGCGCGCGTATTGCGGCGCCAGCGCGAAATTGGCATGCGCAAGGTACTTGGCGCGAGCGTGCGCCGGGTCGTGCTGCAGTTCCTGGCCGAATCGCTGGTCGTGTCGATGCTTGCCACCGTGCTTGGCCTGCTGATGGCGTGGCTGGCCTTGCCGCTGTTTTCCGAACTGGTCAACCGCAAGCTCGACACGCTCTTTTCGGCGCCGAACGTGGCGCTGGCGCTGCTGCTGGGCGTGCTGATCGGCATCGTGGCGGCGATCCAGCCGGCGCTGACGGCCTTGAAAGTCAGACCGGCGCAGGCGCTGGAAGGGCGCGTCAACGCTGAATCGGCGCTTGGCGCGCGCTTGCGCGCGCTGCTGACGGTGCTGCAAATGGGCACCGCGATCGGACTGGCAAGCCTGGCCATGGGGATGTCGGTGCAGACTAGCTTCGCGATGCATGCCGCGCCCGGTTTTGATTCCGCGCCCTTGCTGATCGTCGACCTGCCCGAGCGCGGCAAAAAGAGCGCTGCCGTGCGCGGCTTTTTGAGCGAACTGGGCCGGCAACCGGGCGTGCAAGGCGTGGTCCTGTCCGAGCACGTGGTCGGCCGCTTCGGCAGCGATGTAATCCACGATCTGATGCGTGAGGGCCAGGCCGCGGTCTCGATGGAAGCCAAGATGGTCGACACCAATTTCTTTGAAGTGTATGGCTTGCGCCCGCTCGCCGGCCGCCTGTTCGATGCAGGCATCGACAAGGAAAACGATGGCGTCTCGGTCGTGCTGAATGCCATCGCCGTCCGCCAGCTCGGCTTTGCCTCGCCCGAGGCGGCGGTGGGGCAGACGCTGCAGCGCACCACCGAAGACGGCAAGCTGCTGTCCTACCGGGTCATCGGGATCGCGCCGCAACTGCGGTTCCGCTCCCTGCGCGACGAGCCGGGCGCGACAATCTACGAGCTGGGCATCGACTGGGCCGGCACGCTGAGCGTACGGGCGAGCGGGTCCGTGGCCGACGTGGAACAAGCGGTGGCGCGCCTCTGGCCCCGCTATTTTCCCGATGCGTTGATGCATACGCAGCGCGCAGCCGATGTATTGGCCGCCAATTACGCGGGCGACGCCCGGCTGGCCAGGCTGCTGGTGCTCGCCACCGGCGTGGCGCTGGCAATCGCCGCGTTCGGCATGTACGCCCTGTCGGGTCATATGGTGCAGCGCCGCTCGCGCGAAATCGTCTTGCGCAAGCTGTACGGCGCGGGCAAAGTGCAGGTCGGCATGCTGCTGGGACGCGAGTTGAGTGCGCTGATGCTGGCGGCGGCCGTGCTCGGCTTGCCGCTGGCCTTTATCGGGATTGCTCGGTACCAAGCAGGCTTCGTCGAACGCGCGTCGCTGGTCTGGACCACACCCTGGCTGGCGCTGGCCGGGGTTGTGCTGGTCGCGCTGCTGGCGGCGCTGCGCCATGCATCGGGCGCGCTCGCCTTGCGTCCCGGCCAGTTGCTGCGCTGACTGACATTACAAGCTGTGGTTGCGCTGGTGCTTACGCACCGTAGACCGTCACCAAGAGCCACGCCGGCAGGCCCAAAAACAGCGCGGCGTGGCTGCAGCGCTGCAGCCTGTACCGCAGGGCGCTCGCCTGCGCGGGGCGCACCAAGGCCGCCAGCAGCGTACCGGCGTCGGTTGCCGCCCGCAGCAGCGCTTCGGTAAGCACCACGCCGATCGACCAGGCGGCCCACCACAATGCAAAGGCGGTGAGGTAAGCCTTCAGACCAAAACTGTAATACTCGCCAAACGCGCCGCCGTAGGCAATTTGCTGCTGCAGGTGGAAGGCGGGGATGGCCAGCGCGAGCGGCAGCAGTACATACTTGGCAAACGGATGGTCGAGCCGCGTGCGCCGGATCGCCAGGCCGGCTTGCACATAGGCCTGCAGCACCGCTTGCAGGCGCGTGCGTTGGCGCGGCGCGGGTGCGCCGGCGCCGGCCAGTGCAGCGGCCAGCAGGTTGGGGTTGGCCAACGCCAGGCCGTAGCGCCAGCGCGCCCCGGACGCAAGCTGCAGGGCAATGCCGGGACAGGGAAGGGCGACGGACCATACACGCACCGCCGCAATGTCGGCAAGGGCGAGCTCGAAGCGATGCGCGCCGCGCGCGAGCACCAGGGCGCCGTTGGCCACTGAGGCCTGTGCCGAAAACAGCGCCAGCACGCACCAGGCCCCCGCCTCCGGCGCCAGAAAAACGCCGGTGAACATGCGCACTTGGGCCAAGGTGTTGGTGCGCAACGCTTCGTTGAGCAGCAGGGCTGCGCACATCCAGAGCAGGCCGCCGCGCGCACAGGCGCGCAACACAGCGGCCGCCAGACGGGCGGTGGGCGGCAACACGAAAACTTGTAGACCCGTAACTTGCAGCGGCCGCGTGACGGCAAGGCCGGCCGGCGCGCCCGTCACGCCGCCGCGCCGCGACGGGTAGGCCGACAACGCGGCCAGCAGCAGCAGCGCCGCGCTGGCGGCCAGCCCGACCCAGTTGCCCCACCTGACCATCAGCGTGGGCGCCGGCGTGCGCAGCGGTACGTCGGCAATCACCAGCGTGCGTTCGCCCATGCGCGTGCCGGCCAGCACGCTGCCGGTGGCGTCGATCACGGCGCTGTAGCCATTGGTGGTGACCCGAAATTGCGGCAGCCGCGTTTCAATACTACGAAACGCCGCCGCGCTCTGGTGCATGTGCGCGCCCAGCGGCGTGGCGGTGAACCAGGAATCGTTCGACATTGTCAGGATCGCTTGCGCGCCCAGCCGCGCGCCGTCGATGGCAAGGCCGGGATCGACATCGTCCAGGCAGATCAGGGGCAGCACTGGAACTTCGCGGCCATCTCGCAGGCGCAAGGGAAACACGCGGGCACCGTTGCCGGCGCGCCAGTTGCCGCTCCACGGCAGGGCGCGCCGCACGGCCGGCCCGTCGAGCCAGGCGGGCACATACTCGGTGAACGGGAACAGGCGCGTCTTGCGATAAAAGCCCAGCAGGCCCGTGCCGGGCTGCACGAACGCGGCCGCGTTGTATTCGCCGGCCTGGTCGACATCGTAAGTGCCGAACACGAAGGGCACGTCGGCAGCATTGACGACATCGACGATGTCGCGGTCGAACTGGGCGCCTGCTTCGCTCTTGGGATGGCCGAACGTGGTTGGGTAGGCGGTTTCGGGCCACAGCACGGCGTCGGCGTGCTGGCGCACGACGGCGTCATAGCTCATTGCGAAATGGGCGTCGAGCACTTCGCGCACCACGGCATGGGTGCCCTTTTCCTGGCGCTGGCGTTCGTAGGCGACAATGTTTGATTGAATCAGTCCCATGCGCAAGGGCTTGCCGGACGGCGCGATCTGGCCGGAAAGCACAACCTGGCCGTAGGCGGCCAGCAGCAGCGGCACAAGCGCGGCCAGCGCGAGTGGCCTGGCCATCGCGCGCACGCCGTCGCCGCGCCGCGCCCATGCCGCCGCCACGGCTTCGTTGGCCAGCAGCAGCAGCAGCGTGAGCCCGGCGGCGCCGCCCACGTCGGCGCCCTGGCGCAGCAGGCGGGATGGATACAGGCCGTAGCCCAAGGTGTCCCCGAGCATGTTGGGCAGCAGCCATTCTGCGGCCACCCACGCCGCTGCGCCCGCCAGTGCGCCCACTGCGGCGCCATGCCGGCGCCGGCTTGCGTGGCGCACCACGGCAAAGACCAGAAATTGCGGCTGGAACAGCGGCGCGGCGAGCAGCAGCAGCGACAGGCCGGTGGCGGCGCCCACTTGGGCATACTGCCCGAAAGCGATGCCGAACCAGCCGAAAGCCCCCGCAGTGAAGGCGATTGACATAACCCAGGCGCGCAGCAGCGCGCCGGGCAGCGTGGGGCTCGCGTCCAGCGTCCGCAGCCACGGAACGAGGAAGACGAAGCCGAGCATAAAGCCGGCGCCGCCGCGCGCGTACAGCGCCGCCATGGCTGCGCTGGCGAGAATGGCGGCGGCAATGCGTATCGTTGCAGGGTAAATTGGGGCCATGGTTCAGGGACGGGCGGGTTCGGTTGGGGCAGGGATGACGATGCGGCGGATCGGTAAACCAAGCGGGGCCAGTTCAGCGGGTACGACGCGGTTGCCGGGCATGGCGACCGGCTGCCCGTTGGCGCCCAACAACTGGAAGTCGGGCGCGAACATCAAAATGGCTTCGATGCGCTGGCCATCATCGGTTGCCTGGTGGTGGCGGACATAGCCTTTGGGAAGAACGAAGTCTTCGGGCACGGCAAGTCCAACCAAGGGCGGGCTGGTTCCCGGCGGCGAAAAGGCGCCCAGGCCCGAGTACACGCCGCGCTCGTGCAGGCGTTCGATCACCTGGGCGATGGTCGGGTTTTCGCCGCGCGCGACGTAACTGCGAAGGTCGGGCGTCGGATCGGCGTCGCCCTCGGCGGCGCGCGCTTGCGCGGCCGCTTGCCCGGTTTGCGGCAGGCTGGGCGTCACGGCGCTCGCCATGCCGGGGGACTGCGTTGTCAGCGGCGCAGGCGCGGGGGCGGGCGGGCCGGACGGCGCCGGCATCCACGCAAGCAGCAGTGCGCCCAGGCCGGCCACGGCCAGCAACAGCGCGGCGGCGAGGCGCGCGCGCGACGTTTGCCAGGCGCGGCCGGCGGCACCGGTATCGGTGCCGGCCGGCCCTGGCTTTGGACGAGGTGGCGTCAGCAAGGAGCTACGCGTGGCGGTCAGGGTGCGGGTGGGTTGTAGGTCGATACCGCCCAGCCGATGCGTTCGTGCCCATACTGGTTCCAGATCGGACTTTTGCCGCCCGTGAAGGAACTGTAGCGCGCGGCGCCAGTGCCGGTGGTGGAGCCAAACAGGCCCGAGCTGATGGTGCTGCCGTTATAGGTTGGGTGGGTGTCGTCCGACTGGATGTAGTCGTAGCTGCTGCTCGAGGACACGAAGTGCGTGTTGGCGTCGCGCAGTGTCGGGCGCAGCGTTGTTGTGATGCGGGTGACGTAGCTCGCTTCGCTTTCGCCGGCGACGTAGCGCAGCGCGTCGGCGTCGACCTGGCCGTCGCCGTTGGCATCGTAGTCCGCGCCCATGTACTGGGCGAAATTGTCGGCGCACGTAAATCCCTTTTGCCGGGCCACGTCGCACATCATGAAGTTCATCCGGGCCAGGGCGGGCAGGAACTTGTCCTGCATTTTGACGGTCGCGCCGGTCATGGCGTCCTTGCACGAACTTTGTACATTGTCGAGCGCATAGCCGGGGTAGTGCAGGTTGGAGACCACTTTGAGCTTGACGCCGGGATAGGCGTTGGCGTTGATGTAATCCATCGCCGCCGTCACGTAGGTCTTGCAGCTGTTTTCGGCGGCAGCCAGGCCGCTGTAATTGCAGGTGCCGGTCTGGCTCTTGAAGCTGGAACGCGCCTGCAGGCCGTCATTGCCGCACATTTCGAAGGTGACGACACGAGTGTTGCTCGCTTGCATATACGAGCGCTCTGCGACGATCTTGTTGTTGTACACGTCCGACGCCACGGCGCCCGACTTGGTGCGGCGCACGCTTTCGATGTCGGACCCCCACTGCGCGGACAGATATTCGGCGTTCACCGTCGGCGCCGCATATTTTGCCGCGCTGCTGACCGAGCCGTTGTAGCCGGCATAGATCGAGTCGCCATAGGCCACGGCGCGGTACTTGGTGGCGGTATTGGCGCGGTCGATGGTCCACGAGGCGTTCTGGTTCAAGGTGCTGGCGGCCGCGCCGGAAGCGTGGGCAAGCAGGACAAGTGCGGGCAGCAGGGGGGTACAAGGAATTACGAAAGCGAATGCTCATGTAGTGTCTCCTTATTAGGTGGGCGGATCTGTTGGTACTGTTTCTCCATGAAATTGAACTGCTCCCCAATGTATGCCAAAAGTTCACATGATTGCTAACAAAACATTCAAATCGCCGGGTAAACGTTAAATATTTGCAAATGTGTTGTATGTATGTATTCGGGGCGGTTGGCGGCTGGATTGCGCAAAAAAAAAGGGGCGCGTCGGGCTCGGAACAGTAATCGTGCACGTTTCTGGTTGGCAAACCGCCATCGGTTGGCGCCGTGCGTCGTTGGCGCGGCGATAGCGGCACGCCAATGACCGTGCAGAAACTGCCGTGTCAAGACGCCAGCCGGAGGCCGATGCGAAAGAGTACAAGGGGCCAAAAACGACCAGCCGGAGCCAGTGAGGCTATGCAACGGGTGCGGTGCCGGTCGGGGCGGCCATCCCGTCGAATGCGCAAATTTCATACAGGAGTGGAAGCAATTGCTGTCTGAGCAATGCCGCGATTTCATCGTCCCTGTTGCTGCGGCGGTCTGGGCCGCGCGCGCACGGTGGCGGAGAAAGCGGGATGCCGGCGCAGCGGTGGCGGCGGCGGTCCTCACCGCCCGGATTCGTTGTCGGAACTCGTTCGCGCCGATCACGTCGATCGTGCATCGGGTGCTCGCAACGAGGTGATTCGGGTGCGCTTGCTTTGGGCGCGTCCATGGGCGCTGGTGCGTCATTTACCGGCGCGCCATTGACAGCCGGGCGAACAGTCGCTGCCTGTGTTGCTGGCGCATGGTCGGCGGCAGTTTTGTGCGCGCGGCGAGGGCGGCCGCGCGCGCGCAAGGTGTCTGCCAGATTCCATTCCTTGGTATCGGGGAACAGTATCCAGGTGCACAGCCATGCATTGCGCCGCATGCCGCCGACGGCGTTGACAAAGCAGCTTGGCGACACCGCTTTTCCTTCGTAGAGAATGCGGTCGCCCTCGACCAGGCAGTGATAGTTTTTCCCGGCGAATACCGTGCGCAAAAGCGTGCCGTCAGGCAGGAACAGGCGCTTCCATTGATAGCCGCTGGCTGCGGGAGCGGCAAGCGCATCCGGGTTATGGCGCCGGACCCATTCATCAATTGCTTCAGCCGCGATTTCCCAGTCTTCCTTTGCGAAATCAGTAGCGGCCGAGGCGCCGAGTAGCTGGTGATATACCTGTAGAGAAACAGGGATGTCCATCCGGTGGTCGGGGTGCTGGCGACGCATGGTTCTCTCCTTATGGCACGATAACGCACGATTTGGCCCGATTCAGCACGATGTGCATACGCTTGTGCACGATTGCAATGCGAAACGGCCAGATTTGACTACGCGATGATCCGAAAAGCGAACGATTTTCTACGATGGCGCTGCGTTCATGATTGTTAGACACGAGTAATCCGTGATCGTTCAATTTCGCGATCAAATCGAAGCGTTTCGCGAACCGTTCGAGCGATTTCGGACCAAAAGCGTGGCAATTCGCGGGGAAATCAAGTGATATCGGGTCATATCGGGTCATATCGGGTGAAAACGGGCGGTTTTGCCGAATCATGCGTTGGGAGAGCGCGACCGGGCCGGCGATTGCCAAGTGGTAATTGGCGTGTGCAAAGCGGTTTTCGCGGCGACATGTGTTCAGCCATAATTTCGTCTTGGCTCGACTAGCGCGCGATGCCGGGTCGCCCACTCGCAGACTGTCTACGCTGGTTCAATCTTTCAACCCACATGACATTTGTCATTCCCAAACCATGTTGTTTACATCTTGTCCGTTCTTGTCGTCCTCCGTAGAATCGCCGCATCTGCGCCGGACAACCATGCTGTCCGGATTGCCGATGTGTATTTGCTTAACGAATAGGGTCCTGAACCAACAATGAAGAAACTTCACGCTTTCATAGCCTGGCCCTGGGTCCCGCCAGGCCAGGGGAACGAGCCTTACCTGTGGTCATTTTCGTTGTTGTTCGTGCTCTGGAAATACGTCATTTTCCCGGCGTCTGCGTTTGAGCTGGCGGCAATGGCGCTGACCATCGCCTGGTTTGTGCCGCTGTATTTTGCCAGCCACTGGGTGCAGGACTGGCGAAGCGCGGCGCTGGCCGCGGCCAGTTGCCTGATCGGCGCCGCATGGGCGCCGTTCAACGGTTTTAGCGGCACGTTTTTCATCCTCGCGGCGGGCATGTGCGCCGGGATCATGCGGCCAAGGTTGGCCTACTTCGCCGTGCTGTGTGTGGTGGCGCTGGGCGCCCTGACAGCGTTCACGCTGGCCGCGGACCCGGTGCAGTTCCTGATCCCGGTGCTGGCAATCGGCGGGCCGGTCGGCGTGGCCGCCGTGATGAGCACCACGCTGGGCCGCTCGCGCGCCCAGTTGCTGCGCAAGCAGGAAGAAGTGGAACACATGGCCACCATCGCCGAGCGCGAACGCATCTCGCGCGACTTGCATGACCTGCTGGGCCACACGCTCTCGCTCATCACGCTCAAGGCGGAGCTGGCCGGCAAACTGGCTGACCGGGACCTTGATGCATGCAAGGCCGAAATTGCCGACATCGAACGCTGCGCCCGCAATGCATTGGCCGAGGTACGCGCGGCCGTGAGCGGCTACCGCCTTACCGGCTTTGCCCACGAACTGGCAAGCACGCGGGCCGGCCTGGCTGCGGCGGGGATCGCGCTGACCGAGGACGTGGCGCGCATGCCGCTGCCGGCGGCGGTCGAAAACGTGGTGGCGCTGGCGCTGCGCGAGGCTGTCACGAATATCATCCGTCATGCAGGCGCGACCAGCTGCGCCATTTCGCTGGCGCTGGAGGGCGGCATGATCGTCTTTCGCATCGCCGACAATGGCGTGATGAATGAGGGCGCGCCGGCGCTGAAACACGGTAACGGCTTGAGCGGCATGAAGGAACGCGTGTTGGCCATCGGCGGCCAGCTGGCGCTGACGGCCGGGCGCGGCCTGGCGCTTGAACTGCGCCTGCCGGCGGGAGCGCAGCCATGATACGGGTCGTGATCGCCGAAGACCAGGCGCTGGTGCTGGGCGCGCTGGCGGCCTTGCTGGGCCTGGAGGACGATATATCGGTGGTGGGCACCGCGCGCAACGGACGCGAGGCGCTGGCGCTGTGCCGCGCGCAGGCGCCCGATATCATGCTCACCGATATCGAAATGCCGTTGATGACGGGGCTCGAACTGGCCGCCGCGCTGGCCGCCGAGGGGCTCGGTTGCAAGGTGGTGATCGTTACAACCTTTGCGCGGGCCGGTTACCTGCGGCGCGCGCTGGCGGCCGGCGTGCGCGGCTACCTGCTCAAGGATGCGCCGGCCGACGCGCTGGCGGGCGCAATCCGGACCGTGCACGGGGGCGGGCGCGCGGTGGCGCCCGAACTGGCAATGGAGAGCTGGAGCGGGGGCGAGGATCCCCTGACCGAGCGCGAGCGCCAGGTGCTGCGCCTGGCGGGCGAGGGCAAGAGCAGTGCCGATATCGCCAGGCTGATCAGCCTGTCGGAAGGAACGGTGCGCAATTATCTGTCGGAGGCGATCAGCAAGCTCAATGCCCGCAACCGGGTCGAAGCGTTCCGGCTGGCGCGCGATGCAGGATGGCTGTAAGCAGCGCTGAGCGCGCTAGCGGGAGCCGAACCCGGCAAACACCGCCGCGATGGGCCGTGTTTCGGGAAGGATATAGACAATCCCGTTGGTCTGGTGAAAGGCTGGCATGACGACCTTGTCGAAAAACTTGGGCGGCACGTTAATGCAGCCGTAGGAAATCCGGTTGTCGGACGTGGGTGACGAAGCCAGACGCTGCGTGCGCCGTTCCTGGGCATTGCCCGTCACGACCCGGTGCAGCGAAATCGCATTCGCATAGTCGATCCACAGGATGTCCTTGCCGCCGATGTTATGGTCGAGCGCGGCGACGAAGCGGCCCGCCGGCGTGGTGCGTTCGCCGGGCAAAATAGACGACAATTTGCGCTCGCCGATGCCGGGCGCCGAGTCGTCGCCGATGGCCGCGCCCAGCAGCACCGCCGAGGCGCCGAGCAGGCGCCCGCCGGGATCGAACATGAAGACCTTGGCCTCCTTTTTGTCGACGATCATGAACGACAGATTGTGGTTGTTGCCCGCGTCGAGTATCCATTGCGCCATCTGCCTTGCATCCTGCGAGGCCGCTTCGCTTTTGAAGTCGATCTGCGCCGGTGCATGAGCCGGCGCGCCACCGGTCTGCGCTGCCGCCGGGGATACGCCCAGCACGGACGCCATCAGCGCCGCAGCCACGGCAAAGGATGCAGCGCGCAGCGGCGAGCGCTGTCGAGGCGTGCTCATAGCGTTGTGCATTCGCCGCATGCTAGTTGCGGTCCTGCTTGCGCGGACGCTTGGGCACGATTTCCGAGTCCGGCGGGGGCGCCGGGTGCAGGTCTACCGGCGGCTGGACCAAGGTGGGCGGCACATCAACTGGCGGGCGCACCAATTGCGGCGGCGCGCCGGTCGGGCGGGGGACTACCAGCAGGGCCGGTGCGCTCAGCGGCGGTGGCGTGAGGGCGAGCGGCGCCACTTCGACCGGCGGCGCGACCTGGGTTGCGCCTGGCTGCTCGATTGGCAAAGGCACTTCCAGCGGCAGCGGCACCTCGGTCGGCAACGGTGTTTCGCCCGGTAGTGGCAGGCCTGCCGGAACAGGCATCTGCACCGGGGGCGGCACCACGACCGGCGGCACTACCACCGGCGGCACCACCACCGGCGGCACCACCAGCGCGGCCAGGATGGTGCCGGTGGTGCGGCCAACGATCGGACCGCAGCAGGACACGGGCAGCGCGTAACTGCTGGCGCTGGCGCCGGCTAGGCTGTAGCCGGTATGGGTGATGGTCTTGCCTACGCCAACGTTGGCGTCATTGAAATTGGCGGCGCTGCCGGCGCCCGCCACCAGGCTCACGCCCGCCGGATTGCCTTTGAGCGAACTTAAGGTGGTGGCGGTGGATCCGTTCGCGGTTTTGTCGCCGCCGGCGGCAAATACCAGCATCTGCTGCGTGAGCGTAGCGCCTCCGGTCAGCGTGAAATGGGGCAGGTAGCTGGTCGGGGTGGCGTACGACGTGGGGTTGTAGATAACGCGTACCGGCGCCCTGGGTCCGGTGACTGGCGCAGCGGGGGCCAGCGGCGAAAAGATCACCGTACCCACGCCCGTGCCGTTGTTGCCGGCTGCGATGACCAGTCCGAGCGGCAGGTTCAGGCTTTGCGCGGGAATGCTGCTGCCGCGCGTCAAGGTGATCTTGGCGGCGATATTGATATCGTTACCCGCGCATAGCATCAAGTTGCCGTCCGTGGTCGTCATGGCCGCCACCGCGTTCAGGTTCAGGTTGCGCCCCGCGCCCAGCAATGCGCTGCCGTTGACGGTGGTGATGGCGGCGTTGACGTTCACGTCGCGTCCGCAGCAAGCTTGCAGGTTGCCGTTGGTGGCCGTCACGGCCGCATTCAGGTTGACGTCGCGCTCGGCGTTCAGGGTCAGCGTGGTCGGGCTGGAACTGGCGGTCCAGCTGACGGCCTGGTTGACGTTGATGTCGCCATTGCCATTCATCGCCGTATTGCGAAATGACGTGGGCGGCGTGCCGGGCACAATCGTGTCAGGACCGGTGGCCGTACTGATGGTCACGCTGTTGGTCACCAGCAAAGCCGACAGGGTGGCGCCGGAAATATTGTCGGTGGCGCCGCCGCCGATGGTGAAGTCTTGCGGGTCGATCAGCCAGTTGCCGCCGCGCCCAAGCGCGGAGGCCGTGCTGACCCTGGCATCGGCGCCCACTTGCACATGGGCGGCCGAGGTTTCGATGAAGCCGCCATTGCCCCCGCCAGGGGCGCTCGCGTCGAGCGTCCCGCCCAGGTTGACCGTGCCCGACTGCATGTCACCCATCAGGCGGATGACGCCGTCGTGGTTCTCCAGGTGCTGGGCGCGGATCACGCCGGTGTTGTTGACGGCGCTTTGCAGCAAGTTGCCGGCGCCTTGCGTGGTCAACAGCACGCGGCCGCCGTCGGCCTGGATCAGCCCGCCGTTCTGAACCAGCGAGCGCACCGCGCCCTGGTCCACGCCCACGCTTAGCAGCTGGTCGCCCGACAGTTCTAGCGTCAGCGCGTTGCCTGCCGCCAGCGCCACGGTGCCGAAGTTCGCTTCGATGCGCCCGCCATTGCTGACCTTTGCCCCCAGCAGCGCCACGTAGCCGCCGTCGGCGGCGTGAATGGCGCCCGCATTGTCGACCGCGCCATCGGCGCCGCCCGAAAAGTGGTAGTTGCCGGCCATGAAGTCGGCGTTGCCGATGTCGCGCGTGGAAGCGACCAGCGCGCCCACGTTGACCGATGCGCCGCGGCCGAACAGGACGCCGTTGGGGTTGACCAGGAATACCTTGCCGTTGGCGCTCAGGCTGCCCAGGATGCTGGACGGGTCCGCGCCCAGCACGCGGTTGAGCGCAACCGAACTGCTGCCCGGCTGGACGAAGCGCACGCTCTGCCCGGCGCTGATGTTAAAGCTTTGCCAGTCGATCACCACGTTGTTGGTGGTTTGATTGATCAGCATGCCGGTGGCGTTGCTGTTGATCTGGGCGTTGCCGGCGGTAACCACGCCGCCGGTGGGCTGCGCGGCCAGCGCGGTGCCCGAGCACGCCAGGGCGACGGAAGCTGCCATGATGCCCAGCGTCAGGCGCGCGGCGCCGCCGCGCCCGCTGGTGCAAGACGATGCCGCCTTGCCGGCACAGCCGGCGTTTTCGGAAACGGCGACAAAGGTGCCATGGCGGGCGTTCCAGATGGATCTGTAGATGGCGTTCATAATCGTTACCTAATCAAAAATATTTCACGGCCTGGACCCAGAAGCGGCCCGGCTTGTCGGGCGACGAGGTCGCCATCTGGCTGCCAAGCTTGCGCGCGTAGTAGGCGCGCAGCAGGAAGTTGGCGTTTTCGGACCAGACCAGGCCAATCCCGGCGCCGCTCAGCGTGCGCCGGTTGGGCGCGTCGGACCATGGCTGGTGGTCGCGTTCGACCGTGCCGCTGTCGACAAAGGCGAGCGCCTGTACCTGGCTGCGCTGATTTGGTGTGAAGGGCGCGAGCAACAGGCGCGCTTCGACGCTCAGCACGTAGCCCTGGTCGGCGTAAGCCTCGCCTTCCGGAAAAGCGCGCACCGCGTGCATGCCGCCCAGTTCCATTTTTTCCGAAACGTCGAGGTTCTTGGACGCCACCTGGCCGTTGATGGCCGCCGCCAGCGATAGCGCGTCCGTCACGCGCTGCACCCGGCTGGCACTGAAAGCGAGCTTGGCATAGCCGCCGTTGCTGCGGGCGCTTTGGGCGTCGAGCGCGCGCAGGGACGGTGTTTGCAGGTCGAGCGTGCCGCTCGACACGGTGAGGGCGAATGTGTTCGCGCCGCCGCCGCCGAAGGCGTCGCCATGGTCGCCGTACAGGCTGGCCATCAGCACTTTGGCGCCTTTTTCGCCAAGCGCGCCGGTGGCGTCGATCTGGTCGCGGAAGGACTTGTCGTCGTAGGCAAGCTGGACGTTCAAATTGGTGTTGCGCGTGCGCAGCAGCGGGTAATTGGCGAAGACGCTGGCGATCTCTGCGGTGCCGTGCGCGTGCAGCGGCGCGAATTCCTCGATCAGTTCGTAGCGCAGCTTGCTGTAGGCAAGCCCGGCCTTTACCTTGCCGATGGGTAGCTGGTACGAGGCGCGCGCGTAGTTCAGGCCCTTGCCCGAGGTCAGCGTGCGCAGGCTGGCCACGTCGCCGATGCCGAGCGGTTCATTCCAGTTGAGCGTGGCGCCGGCCCGGTATTGCCCGGTGTAGCGGCTGCCGGCATTGTCCGCTTCGACGCTGCCCGACAGGCGGCGCCCGGGCGCCAGATCGACGATCAGGTCGGATGAACCGACCGACGCGCCCGGCACCAGGGTCGACCTGACATCGACGCCCGGGTTGTCCGACAGCAGCAGCAAGCGATGGTCGAGCGGCGCGCGGGTGACGGTGTCGCCGCTGCGCAGTCCTTCCAACTGGCGTTGGACGACGCGGTCCGACAGGGCGCTGCGGTTGCGGATGGTAACTTTGCCATACGTGCCTTCGAGCACCGCGATGGTGACGGCGCCATTGTTGATGTCTTGCGCGGGCAAATAAGCCTGGGCCAGCAGGTAGCCGTCGCGGTGATAGCGGTCGGCAATCCTGGCGGCCATGCGCACCAGGTCGGCCATCGAGACATCGACATTGGCGCGAAAGCCGCTAAGGGCGACCAGGTCGCGCTCGGCGTATGCGCGCGCGCCGCTCACCCGCAGGCTTGTGACTTTGAACTTGATTTCATCGGCGCCCGGCGTGGCCGTAGCGCTGTTGTGTTCGATGCGCAAAGCGGGCGCGGCTTTGGGAATCACGGGGGCAGGGGGGATTTGCTGAAACTGGCCGGCGGCGCCCGGCGTGCTCTGGGCGGCAACCGCCTGGCTCAGGGCCAGCAGCGCCAGCGGTACTAATTTACTTGGTAACATAATCACAATCCTCAATGGGCGCATCCAGATCGATGCGTTTCCTAAATTGAAGCTTACGCTTGAGATAGTGGCGTTCTGTTCGCTGGCACGCACTCGTCGCGAACAGCGACCAAATACCGTCAAAAAATGTTACGAACGTTGTTATCGTGCAACATATTCAAGGCTGGATCATCAGAGCGTCTTGCGCATCAATTCCAGGAAACCCTGTAGTACTGGGGAGCTGTTGTCGCGCCGCCAGGCCAGTCCCGTCTCCACCAGCGGCGTTGACTGCGCCAGCAGCCGGTATTGCACGCCTGGACGGCGCAGCTTGCTCACCGATTCCGGTACCAGGGCGATGCCCATGCCGGCCGAGACCAGGCCGACGATCGTCTGCATCTGGATCGCCTCTTGGCCGATGGCAGGCGTGATGCCGGCCGCGCGGAACACGGCCAGGATGGCGTCGTACAGACTGGGCGAAATCGGACGTGGAAAAATAATCAGCGGCAGCGGCGGCATCAGGCGCAGGTCGGCCTCGCGCTTGCCGCGCAGCGCCGCCAGGCCCGCGGGCGCGGCCAGGATCAGCGGCTCGCTCAGCACCGGCAGGTAGTCCAGCTCGGTCCTGGCCTTGCCGGGCAGCGGCGCGATCACCAGGCCGGCATCGATGCGCCCATTCATCAAGTCGTCCAGTTGCAGGTCGGACGTGGCTTCGCGCAGCGTGATCTGCACGTGCGGAAAGGCGGCGCGGTAGGCGCGCAGGAAGGGCGGCAGCACGCTGTAGTCGGCTGACGAGACAAAGGCGAGCACCAGCTTGCCGGTCGCGCCCGAGGCGGCGCGCTGCACCAGCTCGGGCAATTCGCCCGCGTGCGCCAGCAGCCGCCGCGCCTCCGGCAGCAGGGCGGCGCCCGCCGTGGTGAGCGCAACGCCGCGCCGGTTGCGCTCGAACAGCGCCACTTCCAGCGCGGCCTCGAGCGCAAAGATCGTTTGCGACAGCGGCGGTTGCGTCATGTGCAGGCGCGCGGCGGCGCGCCCGAAATGGAGTTCCTCGGCAACGCTGACAAAGTAGCGCAACTGGCGCAGTTCGATGGTGGCGGTCATGTCTGTGGACTTGTCTGCAGCATTGGCGGTGATACGCAAAAAGAATGACAGGCCATTAAATCATATATTGGACAACTCGTGGCCGGCGCGGCACACTACTGGTCTTATTCGTTCGCCTTTTCAGGAGAGACCATGCCGACCTACCGTTCACGCACTACCACCCACGGCCGCAATATGGCCGGCGCGCGCGCCCTGTGGCGCGCCACCGGGATGAAGGATGGCGACTTCGACAAGCCGATCGTCGCCGTCGTCAATTCCTTCACCCAGTTCGTGCCCGGCCACGTGCACCTGAAGGACCTGGGCCAGCTGGTTGCGCGCGAGATTGAAGCGGCCGGCGGCGTGGCCAAGGAATTCAACACCATCGCCGTCGATGACGGCATCGCCATGGGCCACGGCGGCATGCTGTACTCGCTGCCCTCGCGCGACCTGATCGCCGACTCGGTCGAATACATGGTCAACGCGCACTGCGCCGACGCCATGGTGTGCATTTCGAACTGCGACAAAATCACGCCCGGCATGCTGATGGCGGCCATGCGCCTGAATATCCCGGTGGTGTTTGTCTCCGGCGGCCCGATGGAAGCGGGCAAGGTGCTCAAAGTGGTGGACGGCAAGCAAAAGATCATCAAGCTCGACCTGGTCGACGCCATGATCAAGGCCGGCGACAGCAGCGTCAGCGACGCCGACGTGGCCGAAATCGAGCGCTCGGCATGCCCGACCTGCGGTTCGTGCTCCGGCATGTTTACCGCCAATTCCATGAATTGCCTGACCGAAGCGCTCGGCTTGTCGCTGCCGGGCAACGGCACCGTCCTCGCCACCCATTCGGACCGCAAGGAACTGTTCCTGCGCGCCGGTCGGCTGATCGTCGAGCTGGCCAAGCGCTACTACGAGCAGGACGACGCGACTGTCCTGCCGCGCAATATTGCCACCAAGGCTGCTTTTGAAAACGCGATGGCGCTCGACGTCTCGATGGGCGGCTCCACCAACACCGTGCTGCACTTGCTGGCGGCCGCGCACGAAGCCGAGGTCGAGTTCAAGATGGCCGACATCGACCGCATTTCGCGCCACGTGCCGTGCCTGTGCAAGGTCGCGCCGATGACCGACAAGTACCACATCGAAGACGTGCACCGCGCCGGCGGCATCAGCGCCATCCTGGGCGAACTGGCGCGCGCCGGCCTGCTCGACACCTCGGTCTACAGCGTGCACGCCAAGACACTGGGCCACGCCATCGAGCACAATGACATCACGCGCAGCACCGATCCGGCCGTGCTCGACCTGTTCCGGGCCGCACCGGGCGGGGTGCCGACCCAGACCGCGTTCTCGCAGTCCGAGCGCTTCGCTTCGCTCGACATGGACCGCAGCAACGGCTGCATCCGCGACAAGGAACACGCTTATTCGCAAGATGGCGGCCTGGCTGTGTTGTACGGCAACCTGGCCGAAAATGGCTGCATCGTCAAGACCGCCGGCGTGGACGAGAGCATCCTGAAGTTCAGCGGCAAGGCGCGCGTGTTCGAAAGCCAGGACGATGCGGTTGCAGCAATCCTGGGCGACACCGTGCACGAGGGCGACGTCGTCATCATCCGCTACGAAGGACCGAAAGGCGGCCCTGGCATGCAGGAAATGCTGTACCCGACTTCGTACATCAAGTCGAAGGGATTGGGCAAGGCTTGCGCCCTGTTTACGGACGGGCGTTTTTCGGGCGGCTCGTCGGGCCTGGTGATCGGCCACGCCTCGCCGGAAGCGGCCGAAGGCGGCGCGATCGGCCTGGTGGAAGAGGGCGACATGATCGATATCGACATTCCGGCGCGCACCATCAACTTGCGCGTGAGCTTCGAGGACCTGGCGCACCGGCGCGCCACGATGGATGAGCGCGGCGACGCCGCCTGGAAGCCGGTGGCGCGCGAGCGCTACGTTTCGCAAGCCTTGCAAGCTTACGCCGCGCTGACCACCTCGGCCGATCGCGGCGCCGTGCGTGACTTGTCGCAACTGAAGCGGTAGGGAATATTGACGTCTTGCGGCCCGGGCCTGATGTGCCCGGGAGCGCGCCATTTTATGGATGCCTCGCTGCATTCTAGATGGTAGGAATCGATCTGCTTGAGCGCACACAAGCGAACTGTTCATTAGCGTGCGAATGCCAACTCAGACGCCTAGACTCGGTCACGTACAGTCCAGGAGATCATCATGTTGACATCGTTCGCCACACTCAAACCTCGCAACTTTTTCTCAACAGCCATTGCGGTGGCCGCAGCAGCCCTGCTGGGCGCTTGCGGCAGCGGGCATTCGCACCACTACCCGCCGCCGCCGCCCGACCCGGCACCTGGCGTCATCTACGACGTGGCGCCGCTGATCGACGACCCGGCCGCGCTGATCCGCGTGACCTCGACTGGCATCAACGAATACGACATGGTTGCCGGCATCATCTTCAAACCGTCAGGCCCCAGCCGCGCATTCCTGCACAACGGCGCCCGCCTGATCGACCTGGGCGATTTTGGCGGGGCCAGTGCGCAAGCTTTCGGCATCAACCGCTGCGGCCATGTCGCCGGCTGGGCGCTCGGGCCCTCGCGCGACATTCCCCAGGCCTTCCGCTACGACGGCGCCTTGCACCGGCTCGCGCCACCGGGCCCGTTTTCGCAGGCCAGAGCGGTGAGCGACTGCGACAAGGTCACGGGGATTGCCACCTTTGGCGGCGCGGCCCACGCCTACCAGTACGACGGCGTGCTGCACGACTTGGGTACGCTGGGCGGCGCCCGTTCCGAAGGGCTCGACATTAACGTGTCCGGCATGGTGGCGGGCACCTCCGAAGCGGCCGGAACGCTGCACGCCTTTCTTTACGACAGCGCCAGCGGCCCGGCCCTGCATGACCTGGGCACCCTGGGCGGCGCCCGTTCGTATGCGCGCGCGCTCAACGATGCGGGGCAGGTGGTTGGCGGATCCGACAACCTCGACGGCAAGCTGCACGCCTACCGCTATGACGGCGGCGCCATGCACGACCTGGGCACGCTGGGCGGGGATTTTTCGGAAGCGGTGGAGATCAACGCTGCGGGCCTGGTGGTGGGCAGTTCGTCGCCAACCGGCATCGGCTCCACCCACGGGTTCATGCACGACGGCGCGCTCATGCACGACATCGGCACCCTTGGCGGCAACTACTCGGAAGCGGTGGCGATCAATGCCGACGGCGTGGTGGTGGGCTCTTCCAACTTGCCCGGCGCGGGCGGCGAACGCGCCGTTTCGTGGACGCTGGCCGGCGCCCTAGTGGACCTCAACGACCATCTGTACGCGGCCGACCCTGGCCTGCGCCTGACCCATGCGCTGGCGATCAACAACAAGGGATCGATCGTTGCCGTGTCCAATCACGGGCTGGTGTTGCTCAAGGTGCGCCACTAACCGGTGGCGGGCCCGATCAGAGGCCGAGCGCGGACAGACCAGGGTAGTCGTCCGGGCGCCGCCCCGAGGGCCAGCGGAACTTGCGTTCGGCCTCGCCGATGGCCAGGTCATTGATGCTGGCATGGCGTACTTGCATCAAGCCGCTGGCGTCAAATTCCCAGTTTTCGTTGCCGTAGGAGCGGAACCAGTTGCCGGCGCCGTCGTGCCATTCATAGGCGAAGCGCACGGCAATTCGGTTGTCCGTGAAGGCCCACAGTTCCTTGATCAGCCGGTAGTCGCGTTCGCGCTGCCACTTGCGTTCAAGCAGGGCAATGATCTCGTCGCGTCCGAGCGCGAACTCGGCGCGGTTGCGCCAGCGGGAGTCGGCGGTATAGGCCGGCGCGATGCGCTGCGGATCGCGCGTATTCCAGCCGTCTTCGGCGGCACGTACTTTGGCGATGGCGCTGTCGCGGGTAAAAGGCGGGCAGGGTGGGCGGGCGGCGGAGGTATCCATGCGTTTCCTGATCGTGAAGTTGTTTTTAATATCAGGAAAGATACCACGCAATTGCCGCTTGCGTGGCCACGGCGCCACCGTGCGCCGCGCAGTTATCGGCGAACGTTCACCACAGTGCGGTCAGGCAGACTGTACACAGTTTCTGCCGCTCGCTTTGGCGCGGTAAAGCGCGCCGTCGGCCCGCTTGATGGCTTCGCCGATATCTTCGCCCGCTTGCAATGTCGTGACCCCGAATGAGGCCGTCATCTGCAGGCCGCCCGGCCATACCTGGCCTTGCATCGCGACGCGCAATTTTTCGGCCAGTCCCTGCGCGGCGACGCCATCGGTTCCCAGACAAATAATCAGAAATTCTTCCCCGCCCCAGCGCACCAGCTTGTCGGTGGTGCGGATATCGCGTTGCACCGACACGGCGAAGGTACGCAGCACTTCGTCCCCTGTCGCGTGGCCGTGCGTGTCGTTGACGCGCTTGAAGTGGTCAAGGTCGATGAACAGCACCGCCATCGGTTCGCTGTGCGATCCCTTGTATTGCCACTTGTTGATCAGGCCGTCGCGCAAGCCTTCGCGGTTGAGTGCGCCGGTGAGGGAGTCGAAATACACCTGGCCAGCCAGTTCTCGCGTCTCCAGTTCCAGTGCGCTATTTACCTGGCTGAGCAAGGCGAGCCGGCTGCTGGTGCTGCGCAATTGGGCGCGGTAGCGCATCACCGCATTGGCCAGCCATGCAAGGGCGCAGACAATCCAGATCGCTACCAGGATCAGCAGCAGATTGTTCTGACGAATCAGTTTGCCGTGAAACTTAATCGATCGCAGGGTGACATGATGTTGTCCAATCGTCTCCGGGGCACCGATCAGTAAGTCGACCGCGGTGACGTTATCGATGCGCATCTCATTGTTCAACAGCGGTGTGTTCCGAATGTCGATCCACCACGGCGCGGTCCGTAAAAGCGTGACCGGGATCTTCACGGTGCCTTGCCTGGGGAAGTCGAAGATATGGACTTCACTGATCTTCTGGGACATAAAGTCCTGCAAGGTGGAACGGCCAGGTTCGAAGTCGTGCAGGAAGAAGCGCAGCAAATGCTTGCCGGGGCCTTGGTAGTCGAGGTCAAAACTGATCGCGTCAAATTTGGAGAGATCAATACCTTTGTCGTCACGACTGAGACTGAACTGGTAGCCGCAATAGGGCAGTCGAAAGGTGGGGCGCAAATCGCAATCGAGAACGAGCGCATCCGCACTACGCGTCAGTTTTGCCACGCTTTCACCTTGTTGGGGGCGATCGTCGAGGGCGGTGACTCCCAGCTGGCGACCGTTGGCGACGGACAATTCCAACACCGTATCCATGCCAAAATGCTGCCATAAAAGTAAGGCAATCGTTAGCACGATCAAACCGACGACGAATGCGATGGCGTAACCAACTCTTGCAGAGTGTGTCATCTGTTCCATGTGTTCACGGGAATGCCGCATATGCCATTGGTCTTTCCGGTGCCGTCGCTCAATCAGTTATTGCTTAGCGTACGCAAGTGCGAACCATAGTGCAACAAATATTGCAATGTGTCAGGGCCTGGCGTGGTAGAGGATTCGATGCGCGGCCTCGAGAGTGGCGACCCGGGACCGGGCTTGAAGGTGAGCGTGCGCCTGGATGGCGCAGCGCGCGCCTGCCCTGCGTGAGAGGGTGTTGCAAAACGTTTGGGTACTAAGTGGCTACCAAAATTCGTGACATTTCGGAACTGGAAAACCGTAACCACATCGTCCTCGCGAATGCGGGGAGCCATAGAACAGATGCCAATCCCTCCTTTACATCAATTAGTTGCAGCGTTTTGCGATACCCTCGTGCGCGAGGACGACGTGGCGCTATTGCCCCTTCTTCACCACGGCGGGCAAGATCGTCGCTTTTTTGCACACAGGAAGGTTTTCGTGCAAGGTTTCCAAGGTTAGAATGGCGCTCGCAAGCATACTCGCCGGCTGCAACAGCCCCCACGCCACAATAACAAGCAGAGACAAGCAGAGATCGAGACCGAGCAATGAGCCTTTTCCGCACCAAGAACCTGGACCACATGGTGGCCCAAAGCCGCGCCGCAGGTGGCCTGCAAAAAGTCCTGGGTCCCGCCGACCTGGTATTGATGGGAATCGGCGCCATCGTCGGCACCGGCATTTTTGTGCTGACCGGCACCGGCGCGCTCACTGCCGGTCCGGCGCTGACGCTCTCGTTCGTCATCGCCGCCATCGCCTGCGGCCTGGCCGCGCTGTGCTACGCCGAATTCGCCTCGACGGTCCCGGTGGCCGGCTCGATCTATACGTACAGCTACGCCACCATGGGCGAACTGGTCGCCTGGATGATCGGCTGGGACTTGCTGCTCGAGTATGGCCTGGCCACCTCGGCGGTGTCGGTCGGCTGGTCCGGTTACTTTCAGTCGCTCATTGGCGGCTTTGGCTATCACTTGCCCACGGCGCTCACGGCGGCCCCCGGCGCGCTGCCCGGCGTGCAAACGGTGATGAACTTGCCGGCCATGCTGATCATGCTGGTTTTGACGGCCATGCTCTCGTGGGGCGTGCGCGAATCGGCGCGCATCAACAGCATCATGGTGATCATCAAGATCAGCGTGGTGCTGCTGTTTATTTTCGTCGGCGCGCGCCACGTGCAACCCGCCAACTGGCACCCGTTCATGCCGTTCGGAATGAGCGGGACCATGAGTGCTGCGGCGCTGGTGTTTTTCGCCTTTATCGGTTTCGACGCCGTGACGTCGGCGGCCGAAGAAGTCAAGCGGCCCGAGCGCGATCTGCCGATCGGCATCATCGGTTCGCTCGTCGTGTGCACCGTATTGTATGTGGTGGTGTCGGCCATCATGACGGGCATCGTGCCGTACAAAAACTTTGCCGGCGTCGACCATCCGGTGTCGCTGGCGCTGCAATACGCCAAGGAAAACTGGGTCGCCGGCTTTGTCGACCTGGGCGCTATCGTCGGCATGACGACCGTGATTCTGGTCATGGCGTTCGGCCAGACGCGCATCATTTTCGCCATGGCGCGCGATGGCCTGTTGCCCAAGCGCCTGGCCGTCATTCATCCGAAATACGGCACCCCGTTTTTGGCGACCTGGATCGTGGGCATCGTGTTCGGCCTGATCGCCGCCTTTGTGCCGCTCAATGTGCTTGCCGAGCTGATCAACATCGGCACGCTGGCCGCGTTTTGCCTGGTATCGGTGGCCGTCATCGTGCTGCGCAGAAAGCGCCCGGACTTGCACCGCGCCTTCCGCTGCCCGGGCGTGCCTTATCTGCCCGCGCTGGCCATCGTCTTTTGCGTGACCTTGATGACTTTCCTGAGCCAGACTACCTGGATCGCGTTCGGCGTCTGGCTGGTGATCGGCCTGGCCGTGTATTTCGGCTATTCGCGCCGCAATTCGGTCTTGCACCCGGCTGACTAGGAGTTCAAGCCTGATTCCAGCCATTCAACGATTCTGGCGCGATCCGGAGCTGCCGTTCATCGAGGTACGGCAGGTGGGCGACGGCCGCCGGGTGACGCACGGGCGCCATTCGCACGAAACGCTTTCCGTCGGTGTCATTACGGGAGGACGCAGCAGCTATGGCAATGGCGCCCATGCTGAGGTCGTCGACAGCGGCGTGATCGTCATCATGAATCCCGGCGACGTTCATGTCTGCAATGCCATCGACGATGGTGCCTGGTCGTACCTGATGTTTTATCTGGATCCGCACTGGATGGGGCGCGTCCAGTGCGCGCTGCGCGGGGAAGGCAGCGCCGCGTTCCGGCCGTACGCGACGGCGGCGCTGCGTTCGCCGGCACTTGCGGCGGCAGGCGCGCAACTGTTCGTGGAACTGACCGACAGCGACAACGACCGCTTCCGGCGCAAGATGGGCGTCACCGATTTTGCCGGCCTGCTCGACGCCGTGCTGGCGCCCGGGCCCACCGCTGGCGGCGACAGCGTCAAGACCGAGCGCGCGGCCCGGCATATCGACATGCACTTTGCAAAAACACTGCGGCTCGACGAGCTGTGCGCCATAGCGAACCTGTCGGGGTCGTATCTGATCCGCGCTTTTAAGCGGCGCTACGGCGTGGCGCCGCATGAATACCAGACCAACCGCCGCATTCAGTTTGCCAAAGCGCGCCTGAGGGAGCGCATTCCCCTGGCCCAGGTCGCGCTCGAAGCCGGGTTTGCCGACCAGGCGCATTTCCAGCGCATATTCAAACGGCTGACGGCGGCAACGCCGGGACAGTATCGAGGCTAGCGAGCACCTGCGCCAGCCATCAGGTACAGCACGCTGAGCACCAGCATTGCCGCCAGCGCCCGATTGAACAACCGCACCCGATGCGCCGTTCGCACGTGCTGCTGCAGGAAGCTCCCCGCCACGGCTCAGCTGGCGATGGAACAATAGCAGACGATAAAGTAGACTCCGGCAAACAGCCAGACCGCATGCGCGTCTGCCGTCGATGCATAGGTTCCCATGCCGGCCACCGCCGCCAGCCAGGCTTTCGGGTTGAGCCACTGGATGGCGGCCCCGTGCGACCAGGACGGCTTTTGCCCTGCCTTTTCGCCGCCCAGTTCCCCGGAATCGGTGGCCAGCCGCCACGCCATATACAGGAGGAACGCTACACCCGCCCAGCGGATCGCGGCAGTGAGCCAAGGCATCCGAACCAGCATTTCATGCAAACCGAACCCGGTCAGCAGCAGCAACAGCGTGAACCCCAGCGTTGCGCCGGTCACGAGCGCCATGCTGGCGCGCACGCCATGGCGCGCGCCGCTGGCAAGCGCGACGAGGTTGACCGGTCCGGGCGAAATCGCGGCAACCAGTGCGAAGGCCACCATGGATATGAACGTGCTCATCTGCGTTTCCTTTCAGTGAAATGTGCGCAGATGATAGGAGTGCGGTTTGCCGTTGTATTGAATGAAATTGACTATCGTATGATGCGCCCGCGCGCGACGGACGCCCTGGGTCGCGGCTTACTCGCCCTGCACCGGCTTGCTTGCGCACAGGAACACGGCGGCGATCCTGTCAGTGTGCTGGTAAGCCGGTTCCGCGAGCTCTTCGCCAAAAACATCGGGGTCGATTTCCTCGTAAGTCCATCTGAAACCGGCGGCGCCAAGCAGGCTCTCTGCGCTGGCGCGGAAAGGATCGGCGGTGTCGACCATGGCCACGCCCGTGTACAGCGCCAGCATGCCGCCGGGGGCCAGTCGCGCCACCGCCTGTTCGACGATGGCGACCGACAAACCGGCGCCCAGGTCGCCGCCGCCGTGGCGGTAGGCGCGTTGCTCGCGGTCCAGCAGGTACGGGGGATTGGAGACGATCAGGTCAAAATCGCCATCGAGCCCGCTCAGCAGGTCGCTGTGGACCGGTAGCAGATTGGTCACCGATGCCAGGCGCGCATTGATCGCGGCGGCGTTCAGCGCCGCCTGGTTGATATCTGCCGCAAACACGGTGGCGCCGGGATGGGCCAGCGCGATGGTCATGGCGCCGGATCCGGCGCCGCAACCAATATCGACCGCGCGCGTGATCGGACCGGGAAACGCTGCCAGTGCCCCGCGCAGGGCGCGAATGAAGCGATAAGTATCGGGGCCGAAAAAGACCGCGTCGCTGGCGCTGGTGGGAAATGCGGAGTGAAAATACAGCTGGCCGTCAAGGGTCGATGCGCGAACCTGGCTGAGCAGAGCGCCATCCGCATCGTCCACCCCGGTCACAACGCCGGCGTCCCGCATGCATTGCAGCAGCTCGGCATCGGGAACGTCAGCGCAAAATGGCCGGCTCCAGCCGAAGATGCCGGCCAGGTCGGCAGAGCGGCGGGCGTCGGCGCGGGCGTTGACGCGCGCGTGGGTCGCCGGCGTGACCGTCGTAAAGGCATACGCGCGCTGTTTTAATGCCAGCCCCAGGGCCAGCAAGGCGGCGCCGCGCGCGGCGGTCGCAGTGGCAAATGGCGCAGCGGGGCCTGACAGGGAATGGCGCGGCGCGTCTTGAAGTGCAGTCATCGATTGTCTCCAGCAAAAGTTGGGGGAATTGCCTCGCTGGGATTGTTACATACACGGCGACGCACACGGGCGGCGCACAAACACGTATTTGTGTATGGTTAGCACATTTTGGAGTCCTGTTGAGCGCCGCCTACCCCGTCCGCCTTGCGCTGTTTTGCCTGCACATCGTCGCCGGCCTGTATACGTGCACACTGGTGTTTCCCTTCTGTTCGCAAGCCGCTCGCCTGCGCCACATCCAGCGCTGGTCAGCGCGTCTGCTGCGCATTTGCGGCGTTGCCATCGAGCTTGCCGCGCTGCCTGCTGCGGCGGCCGGCACGCTGATCGTCGCCAACCATATTTCCTGGCTCGATATTTTTGTGTTGAATGCCTGCCAACCCTGCCGCTTTATCGCCAAGTCCGAGGTGCGCCGCTGGCCGGTGCTGGGCTATCTGGCCATGCGCGCCGGCACTGTTTTTATCGAGCGCGGCAACCGGCGGGCGCTGGGGCCGCTGCTGCTGCGCGTGGCCGGCCATATCGACGGCGGCAGCCAGATCGCATATTTTCCTGAGGGCACCAGCGCGCCGCAGGGCGCCATGCTGCCGTTTCATTCGGCCCTGTTCGAGGCAGCGCGCGGCGCGGCAATTGCGGTGCAGCCCGTCGCCCTCGCTTATTTCAACGGGGAGGGCGAGGCACACCGCAGCGCTGAATACGTGGGCGCGACCACCTTTGCACAGAGCGTCAGGCTGATCTTGTCTGGTCCGTCGATGGTGGCGCGCGTGGCTTACCTGGCCCCGATCGCGCCCCACGGCCTGCGTCGGCGCGAGCTTGCCGCTGCTGCCGAGCAAGCCGTGACGGCAGCACTGGCGCGCCTCGGTCCTTCGTGAAGTAGCGCACAGACAATGTCGAGCTAGCAATGCCATGCTGGGCCGATTATGCTTATTCAATTCAAACCTCTTCTCGACAGCACTGCTCAGCGCGTCCCCGCCCATCCCCCGGGCGCGGCTTGGCAGGCTGGCATGGCGCCGCGCTGCAGCACGCTCGAGCGCATGCCCAAGTGGCTCATTTGCGTGCCGCTCGCGCTGCAGTGGGTATGGCTGGCGCTGCGTTACCGCAGCGCCACCTTGCCCTCGTGCGCCAATCCGTGCATCACGGCCGGTGGCCTGGTGGGCGAGGGCAAGATGGAATATTTCGCGGGCATGGGCGCCGTCGCGCGCGCGGCCACCGCCCCGTATATTGGCGTGTGCGCCGGGCCGCAACTGGACGCGGCAAGCCTGACCGAGGCGCTGGGCGCCGCCGCGCTGCGTTTTCCGCTGGTCGTCAAGCCTGACCTTGGCCTGTGCGGTTACGGCGTGCGGCGCGTCGCGTGCATGACCGATTTGCTCGCGTACCTGGCGGCCTATCCGCAAGGCGAAAGCGTGGTGCTGCAGCCCTATCTGGCGCAAGAAGGCGAAGCCGGCATTTTTTACGCGCGCGACCCGGACACGGGCAAGGCGCGCCTGATCGGGCTGGCGCTGCGTTATTTTCCCCGCGTGGTGGGCGACGGCGTGCGCACGATCGACGCGCTGATCGATGCCGACCCGCGCGCGCGGCGCCTGCGCAACGGCGGCAAGCACCAGGCCGTCGGCAACGGCAGCCGGATTCCGGCCGCGCACGAACAGGTGCGCCTGGCCACCATCGGTTCCACTCGCGTTGGCGGCTTGTACCGGAACGGCGCGGCGCTGATCACGCCGCAGCTGCTGGCGGCCATCGACGCCATTGCGCGCGACATGCCGCAGTTTTACTGCGGCCGCTTCGACGTGCGTTTCAATACGACGGAGGAACTGGCGCGCGGCGCCGGTTTCACCATCATTGAAGTGAACGGCGCCGGGTCCGAAGCGATTCACGCGTGGGATCCGGACACGTCCCTGCTAAAAGGCCTGGCCATGGTCTTTGCCAAGCAGCGCGTGCTGTTTGCCATTGGCGCTGCGCTGCGCAAGCGCGGGGCGGTGCCGGTCGCTCTTGTGGCCCTGTACCGGTATCACCGGCGCCAGCAGGCGCTAATTGCCTGCTATCCCCCATCGAACTGAGGAGCTGCGCATGCTGAGCCAATATAGTCATACCGTACCCGATTGCACCGCCGGCCATGCGCGCGGCGCCGCAGCGCTGACCGTGACGTGGGCCGGCTGCGAAGACGAGGTGCGCGCCGCGCAGCAGCTGCGCTACCGGATTTTTGGGGGCGAACTGGGCGCGCGCTTGCCGGGTCCGGCGCGCGAGAGCGGGCTTGACGCGGATCGCTTCGATCCCTTCTGCGACCATTTGCTGGTGCATGCGGCGAGCGCCACGGGCCAGCCGCTGCTGGTGGGCACCTACCGGGTGCTGGCGCCCGATGGGGCGCGCCGCGCCGGCGGCTTTTACTCCGACGCCGAGTTTGACCTGGCGCCGCTGCGCGCGCTGCGCCCGCGCGCGCTGGAACTGGGCCGCTCGTGCGTGCATCCCGACTACCGCAACGGCGGCGTGATCCTGGCCTTGTGGAGCGCGCTGGGTCGCTACATGCTGCAGCGGCGCCTGGAAACCATGATCGGCTGCGCCAGCATCAGCCTGGCCGGCGGGCCGGAGGCTGCCACCGCCATCTGGGAAAGCCTGCACCCGCGCTACCTGGCCGCGCCTTGCTGGCAGGTGCGCGCGCGCCATCCGCTCGAATTGGGCGCGCCGCGCGTGCCCACTGCGGAGCCGACGGCGCGCTTTGCACCCGACACGCCACCGCTCATCAAAGGCTATCTGCGCTGCGGCGCCATGCTGCTCGGCCCGCCGGCACTCGACCGCGCTTTCAACACGGCCGACCTGCCCATCATGCTGCGCCTGGACGACCTGGCCCCGCGCTACCGCAAGCACTTCCTGGGACAGCACTGATGCGATTGGCCGGCGCCAGGCGCACCTTGGCGGCGCTGGTGCTGGCGCAGTTTTTTGGCGCGCTGGCCGACAGTGCCTTGCTGATCGCCGCCATCGGCCTGTTGAACGAACGCGCGGCGCCCGCATGGATGACGCCGGCGCTGCGCGTGTGCTTTTATGTGTCGTATGTGCTGCTGGGCGCCTTTGCCGGCGCCGTGGCTGACGCCTTTGCCAAGTCGCGCGTGATCGTGCTGACCAATGTGCTCAAGCTGGCCGGCTGCGCGCTGCTGCTGGCCGGCCTGCATCCCTTGCTGGCCTTTGCGCTGATCGGGTTCGGCGCGTCGGCGCACGCACCGGCGCGCTACGGCATCCTGCCCGAACTGCTCGCGCAAGAGCAGCTGGTAGCGGCCAACGCATGGATGGAAATTGCCACCGTCGGCGCCATGCTGGGCGGGGTGGCGCTGGGCAGCGTGCTGGTCGATCCAGCCTTTCAGATGGCCTTTATCGGCACCCCGGCGCGGTCGGCAACGGCGGGCACGCTACTGTTGTTCGCGTGCGCCGTTGCGGCGTCGCTGGCGGTGCCGCCGGTGCGCGCCACTGCGCCCCATGCGCTGCGCGATCCGGCGCGCCTGGTGGGGCGCTTCGTTGCTTCTTGCCGCACGCTGTGGTCTGACCCCGGGGCAGGGCGGTCGCTGGCCGCCACCTCTCTGTTCTGGGCCGTGGCTGCGGTGCTGCAGTTTTTAGTCTTGCGCTGGGGCACCGATGTGCTCGGTTTGCCGCTGGCGCGCGCCGCGCTGCTGCAGGGCGCACTTGCGCTGGGCGTCATCGGCGGCGCCGTGGGTGCCGCCCGCCTGGTGCCACTGCACAAGGCGCTGTCGGTCATGCCGCTCGGACTGGGCGTCGGCGCGCTGATCGTCCTCATGCCGTGGGTGACCACGGCGCCGGCGGCGGCGCTGGTGCTGGCGGGCATCGGCCTGCTGGCGGGCCTGCTGCTGGTGCCCATGAACGCGCTGTTGCAAGAGCGCGGCAATAGCCTGATGCATGCCGGGCAATCGGTCGCCGTGCAAAACTTTTTTGAAAACGGCGCCGCTTTTGCCGTGTTGCTGTGCTATGGATTGCTCAGCAGTACTGGCGTATCGCTGTTTGCCAGCATCGCGGCCGTGGGGGTGCTGGTGATGGCCGCCACCATGGCCGGCATGCGCCGCACGGGCGCACTGGTAAATGGATGAGACCGCAATGATAAAATTACCTTATCCATCCGCAAAGAGCGAGCTTTCATGACAGACATCAGCAAGCGCAATAACGTGCACTTGCGCGGCACAGGTCAAACGACCATCCTCTTCGCCCACGGTTTTGGCTGCGACCAGAATATGTGGCGCTACCTTGCGCCTCAGTTTGAAAAGCACGCGAGGGTGGTGCTGTTCGACCTGGTTGGCAGCGGCAACTCGGACCTGGCCGCCTACGATTACGGCAAGTACGACAGCCTGCAGGGCTATGCGGATGACGTGCTGGAAATTATCGACCAATTCGCGCCCGGCCCGGTCATTTTTGTCGGCCATTCGGTCAGCACCATGATCGGCATGCTGGCGGCCAACAAGGCGCCGGAGCGCTTCCTGGCGCACGTCATGATCGGGCCTTCGCCTTGCTACATCAATGATCAGGATTATATCGGCGGCTTTTCGCGCCAGGATATCGACGAGCTGCTGGCCACCGTGGAAAACAATTACCTCGGCTGGTCGAGCGCGATGGCGCCCGCCATCATGGGCGCGCCCGACCAACCCGAACTGGGCGTGGAACTGACCAACAGTTTTTGCCGCACCGATCCGAATATCGCCAAGCACTTTGCGCGCGTGACCTTCCTGTCGGATTACCGCAAGGAACTAGCGCGCTGCCAGGCGCCGACCCTGATCCTGCAATGCAGCGATGACTTGATCGCGCCGGTGGCGGTGGGCGAATACATGCAACGGGCGCTGCCGCGCAGCACGCTCAAGGTGATCGACAACGTGGGCCATTGCCCGCACCTCTCCGCGCCGCATGCCAGCACGGTTGCGATGGAGGCCTTTCTGCAACCCTGGTTCGCCGATGACAAGTGAGGCCGCACTGCCCGATTCTGACGCGCTGTTCGAATACGCAGCGTGCGGGCTGGTCGTTACCGATGCGTACGGCAAGATCTTGCGCGTCAATCACACATTTTGCGCATGGCTGGGCTTTGCCGCCGCCGACCTGGTCGGGCAGCGCCGCCTGCAGGACTTGTTTACCATCGGCGGCAAGGTGTTTCACCAGACCCACCTGGCGCCCTTGCTGCAAATGCAAGGGTCGGTCGCCGAAGTCCAGCTCGACATGCGGCACCGGGCCGGCCACACGCTGCCGATGCTGTTCAACTGCCTGCGCCGCACGCACGAGGGCCAGGTGTACGACGAGACGGCCGTGTTCATCGCCACCGACCGCCGCAAGTACGAGTCCGAGCTGCTGGCCGCGCGCAAACATGCCGAAGAAGCTTTGCTGGCGCGGCGCGACGCGGTGCGCGCGCTGCAGGAAAGCCGCGACGTGCTCGGCATTGCCATGCGGGGCGCCAAGATGGGTGTCTGGTCGCGCCAGGTGGGCTCGACCGCCGTCTGGTGGAGCAGCGAACTGGAGGCGCTGGCCGGCTTGAAAGAGGGATCGTTTCCCGGAACGCAGCAAGCCTTCCATGCCTTGATCCACGAAGCGGACCTGGAAGGCTTGAAACAGGCGATCGGCGCGGCCGAGGCGCTGGCGCGCGACTGCACCGTGGAATTTCGCATGCGCCATGCCAGCGGCACCTGGATCCCGATGGAAGGGCAGGTGCGCCTGGCCAGCGAACAGGATAGCGCTCGCCTGATGTTGTACGGCATTGCCATCGACATCACCGACCGGGTTGAAGCGGAGTGGAGCGCCATGCGCCAAGCGGCCATTTTTGCCGACCAGAGCGACGCCATCATCGTCACCGATGGCCAGGGAAAAGTACGTGAGTTCAATCCGGCAGCCGAGCGCATGCTGGGCTACCGCAGCGCCGAGGCAATTGGCGCCGACATGGGGCAGTTTTACCGCCCGGAAGACGCGACCCAAGTGCGCCAGGCCGTGCAGCGCGCCGTGACGGGCGAATGGGAGTGGCGCGGCGACCTGGTTTTTGTGCGGCGCGACGGCAGCGAAGGCTGCAGCGAGGCCGTGATCAAGCCCCTGCGCGACCGCAAGGGCAACAGCTACGGCGCCGTCAGCGTCCATCGCGACATGACCGAACGCCAGCGCGACGCGGCCCAGCTGCGCGCCTTGAACGCCCAGCTGGCCGACGCCGACCGCCGCAAAGACGAATTTTTGGCGACGCTGGCGCACGAGCTGCGCAATCCGCTCGCGCCGCTGCGCAATGTGCTGGAAATATTCAAGCTGCAAGCGAGCAGCAACGCCCAGATGCAGTGGGCGCAGCAAGTGTTCGAGCGCCAGATGAACCAGGTCACCCATCTGGTGGACGACTTGATGGAAGTGTCGCGCATCACTCAGGGCCGGCTTGAACTGCGGCGCGAACCGGTGGCGCTGACGGCGGTCATGCAAGACGCCGTGCAGGCAGTGCAGGAACGCTTGGCGGCGGCCGGCCACCGGCTCGAGATGCACTTGCCGATCGAACCGGTGACGCTCGAGGCCGACCCGACGCGCCTGGTCCAGATCCTGACCAATTTGCTCAACAACGCGATCAAATACACGCCCGACGGCGGCCTGATCGTTTTCAGCGGCGAGCGGCGAGGCGCCGAGGCGGCGATCACGGTGCGTGATTCGGGCATCGGCATTGCGCCCGAAAACCTGGACAAAGTATTCACTATGTTCGCCCAGCTCGAGCCGGGGCTGGACCGCGCCCAGGGCGGCCTGGGCATTGGCCTGTCGCTGGTGCGCGGCCTGGTCGCGCTGCATGGAGGGCGCATTCGCGCCAGCAGCGAAGGGACGGGGCGCGGCAGCCAGTTCGCGCTGTATCTGCCGCTGCCGGCAGCGCCCCTGCAGGTGGCCGAAGTGCCTGCCGCCGCGCCGCAGGCGATCGACGCGCTGCGGCGCGTGCTGGTGGTCGACGACAATGCCGACGGCGCCGATACGCTGCAGATGGCGCTCGAGATGCTCGGCTACCGCGTGCAGTGCGCCTACAACGGCACCAGTGCGCTGGCGCTGGCGCAGCAGTTTCTCCCGCACGCGGTGGTCCTCGATATTGGCTTGCCCGACATGGACGGCTACCAGGTTGCCAGGCGCCTGCGCACCGAGCCGTGGGGCCGGGAAGTGATCTTGATTGCCGCCACTGGCTGGGGGCAGGATGCCGACCGCAAGGCCGCTGTTGCCGCGGGATTTGACCATCACCTGGTCAAGCCGGTCGATTTTATGGCGCTTGACAAGCTGCTGCGCGGATAGCGGGGCGTCGATCCCGCAATCGGCATCGGGAACGCGAAAAAAGCGATTGGACAGCAGGGCGCGCAAGGTGGACGATCACGGTCCTTGTCAAATATTTAGCCTGACGCCACCGAAAAGCGCATCCCAATGACCATTTCCCCACTTCGCAAGTTGTTGGCGCTCGCCTGCGCGCTGCTGCCGGCCCTGGCCGGCGCCGAACCCTACCGTTGGAATACTGTCAGCATGGGCGGCGGCGGTTTCGTCGCGGCCGTGGTGCCGAGCAAAACCATGCGGGGACTGGCGTATGCCCGCACCGACGTGGGCGGCGCCTATCGCTGGGACGCGGGCAGCGCGCGCTGGGTGTCGTTGATGGACTGGGTGTCCGAGGACGAAACGGGCCTGCTGGGCGTGGAAGCGATCGCGCTCGACCGGCGCGACAGCGCCAAGCTGTACCTGCTGGCCGGGACCAGTTACTTCAACAATGGGCGCAGCATGATTTTGCGCTCCAACGACTTTGGAAAAAATTTTACCCGCATCGACGTCAGCGCCCAGTTCAAGGCGCACGGCAACGGCATGGGTCGCCAGAACGGCGAACGGCTGCAGGTTGACCCCGGTTCGAGCAACGTGCTGTACGTGGGCACCCGCGCCAACGGCCTGTTTCGCAGCACCGACAGCGGCAGCAGCTGGCAGCGCCTGGACAGCCTGGATGTGACGTCGACCCCGAACGGCAACGGCATTTGCCTGGTGCTGCTCGACCCGGCCAGCGTGGTCAATGGCGTGGCGCAGCGCATCGTGGTGGGCGTCTCGCGCGCCGGGGCTGCCGGGCCGTCGCTGTACCTGAGCCGCAATGCCGGCGCCAGCTTCAGTCCGGTGGCCGGCGCGCCGTCGTCGCTGATGCCCCAGCGCGCCGCGCTCGGGTCGGACGGCAACTTGTTCATCACCTACGCCAACGGCGCCGGACCGCACCCGCACTGGTCGCTGCCGGAACCGATGAACCAGGGCCAGATCTGGAAGTACGCGCTGGCCTCGGGCGCCTGGTCGAACGTCACGCCGCCGGCGATTGGCGCGCCGTTTGGCGGCATCAGTGTGGCCCCTGACAACCCATTGCGCCTGGTGGCGTCCACCACCAACGCCTGGCTGCAGCAAGATAGCGCTTACGGCGACCATATTTTTACCTCCGCCAACGGCGGCGCCACCTGGACCGACGTGGTGCAGCGCGGCTTTGCCAAAGACGTGCACGGCGTGTCATGGGCGGCGGGCCAGTCGATCCACTGGACAGGCTCGGTGGAGTTCGACCCGTTCGATACGCGCGCCGTCTGGGCAACCTCGGGCAATGGCGTCTTTCGCAGCGCTGATGTGGGCCTGACGCCAGCGACCTGGGACTTTACCGTGGCCGGCCTGGAAGAAACCGTCGCCCTCAATGCGGTCAGCATTGCCCAGGGACCGATGCTCTCGGCGATCATGGATTACGACGGCTTTCGGCATGCGGATGTGGCGCGCTATTCGCCCATGCATGCGCCGGCGGTGGGCTCGACCAGCGGGCTTGATGTCGCCGCACGCAATAGCGCCGTGGTGGTGCGTTCGGGCGCGGCCATGTACTACTCCACCGACACCGCCATGACCTGGAAGCGCGCGGCCACCACGCGTGGCAGGGGCGGGCAGGTGGCGCTGGCGGCCGACGCGTCAGTCCTGCTGCATGCGCCCGAAAACGCGGCGCGGGTGTATCGCTCGCTCGACTTTGGCGCCAGCTGGAGCACGGTGGCCGGCGTGGACGTGTTCAATGCGCGCCCGGTGGCCGATGCAGTCAACCCGCGCAAGTTCTACCTGTACAGCGGCGCGGGCATGCTGGTGAGCGTGGACGGCGGCGCGTCCTTCGGCGCGCGCGCGGCGCTGCCAGCGGGCGCATCGAACGTGGTGCGCGTCGCGCCCGGCCGGGAAGGCGACGTCTGGGTCGCGCTCAACGGCGCCGGGCTGGCGCGCTCGACGGATTCGGGCGCGTCGTTTTCCACTCTGGCCGGCGTGGGCAGCGCCGCTGCGGTCGGCTTTGGCAAGGCCGCGCCGGGGACGCTTTATCCGGCAGTGTATATCTGGGGGAGCGTGAATGGCGTGCGCGGCGCCTACCGCTCCACCGACCAGGGCGCATCCTGGACGCGCATCAATGACGACGCGCACGAGTATGGCGGGCCGGCCAACGGCCGCTTCATCATCGGCGACATGACTACCTACGGCACGGTATACCTGAGCACCGCCGGGCGTGGCATCGCCTACGGGACCATCGCGCCGGCGCCGGTGCCGGTGCCGGTGTTGCCTGCCCAGTGCAGCTACATCGTCACCGGACAGTGGGGCGGCGGCTTTACTGCGGCGGTCCGCATCACCAATCGCGGCAGTGCCGCGATCGATGGCTGGCATGTCAATTGGTCGTACGCGGACGGCAGCCAGGTGAGCGGCAGCTGGAATGCGATTGTCAGTGGCGCCAATCCCTACCGCGCGGGGAACCAGAGCTACAACCGCGTCATTTATCCCGGCCAGAGTGTGGAGTTTGGCCTGCAGGGCAGAATGCCTGGCGCGCGCGCATCGGCGCCGCTGGTGACGGGCGAGATGTGCGGCCCCAGCGGCCCGAGCAGCGTTAGCGCGCCTCTGTGATGGCGGCCGGGCTGGTGTCGTCCTTGCCCATGAAAACGCTGTTCGGGTCGACTTTGTAGTCGCCATAACGCCCGCAGGTGGCATAGCCGCAGCTGGCGTAAAAGGCCAGCGCTGCGCCCTGGTGCGGGCCGCTCTCGAGCTTGAAACTGCGCATCCCGTCTTGCCGTGCGCAAGCCTCGAGCACGGTCAGGATGGCACGCGCCACGCCCTGGCCGCGGCTCTCGGGACGCACGTACATGCGTTTCAGTTCGCCATAGCCCGCATAGAACACGATCGCGCCGCAGCCTTGCGCCCGGCCCTCGCCGTCGCGCGCGACGGCAAAACGGACGTTCGGCTTTGTGAGCGACGACAGATCCATCGCATAGCGGCTCTCCGGCGGGTACAGGCTGTCCTGGTAAGCGTCAAGGTCGGCAATGAGGGCGATGACGTCGGCCTGGTCCGGCGATTCGATGGCGATGTGCATACTGCTCCAGTAAAAAAAGTATTGTCGATAATATAACCGGTCTTGGCGCGCCCTGTAGCCGGGCGCCAAGTTTGACCGAGGCCCGTATTGCGGCGATACTCTGGCCCGTACCCTCGATCAACGTCCAACATGGAGTTTTACATTGAAGAACGCCACATTCCTCGTGCTGGTTTCAGCAGCCGCTACCGCCAGCGCAGCGCCCACGCAACTATTCGACCCGCAGCGCTTGTCGCAGCACGTGAAGGTGGTTTCGTCCGACGCGTTCGAGGGCCGCGCGCCCGATTCGGCGGGCGAGACCAAGACCGTCGCTTACCTGGTCGCCCAGTTCAAGGCCGCCGGGCTCAAGCCTGGCGGCGAGCTTGCCGGCGGCAAGCGCGGCTGGACGCAGGATGTGCCGCTGGGCCGCTTTGAAATCAAGGGACCGGTGACCGTGTCGGTGCACGACGGTAAAAAGACCCAGAGCCTGGCCCAGGGCGACGACCTGGCGATCCGCGCGGCCATGAACGGCGACAAAAAAGTCGACTTCACCAACGTGCCGCTGGTATTCGTCGGCTATGGCGTGAGCGCCCCGGAACGCAAGTGGGATGACTTCAAGGGCGTGGACTTGAAGGGCAAGCTGGCGCTCGTGTTGATCAACGACCCGGATTTTGAAACGGGCGCGGGCGAATTTGGCGGCAAGGCCATGACCTATTACGGCCGCTGGACCTACAAGTTTGAAGAAATGGCCCGCCGCGGCGCGGTGGGCACGATCATCGTGCATGAAACGGCGCCGGCGTCATACGGGTGGGCGACGGTCAAGAACTCCAACACCAACGTCATGTTCGACATCGTGCGCAAGGAGCCGGCCAAGTCGCACGCGCCCATGGAAGCATGGATCCAGCGCGAGCTGGCGGTCGACTTGTTCAAGCGCGGCGGCGCCAACTTCGAGGACCTTAAAAAGCAGGCGCAAACGCGCGATTTTCGCCCCGTCGAACTCAAGGGCGTGACCCTGTCGGCCAGCTACGCCGTTGACGCGCAGGTCATCAAATCGAAGAACGTGCTGGCGCTGCGCGAAGGCACCGGGCGCAAGGGCGAATATGTGATGTACAGCGCGCACTGGGACCATCTGGGCGTGGGACTGGCGGACGCCAAGGGCGACACCATCTACAACGGCGCTATCGACAATGGCACCGGCATTGCGGCGCTGGTGGAAATGGCGCGCGTGTACGCCCAAAAGCCGGCGCCGAAACGCAGCGTGGTGTTTTTGGCGGTGACGGCCGAAGAGCGCGGCCTGATGGGTTCCGAATACTATGCAGCCAATCCGGTATATCCGCTGGCCAAGACGGTGGGCGTGATTAATATTGATGCGCTCAGCCCCCATGGGCCGACGCGCAACTTCACCATTTCGGGCAGCGCCAAGTTCGACTTGCTCGATCAGCTGGTGGCCAAGGCCGGGCAGTACAAGCTGCGCTACACGCCCGATCCTAAGCCGGAAGCGGGCCACTTTTTCCGCTCCGACCACTTCTCGTTTGCCAAGCGGGGCGTGCCGGCCGTGTCGTTCGATTCCGGTGACGACTGGGTTGACGGTGGCGTAGCGGCCGGCAAAGCGGCGTCCGAAGCGTACACAGAAAACAATTACCACCAGCCGTCCGACCAGTGGAGCGAGAAGTGGCCGTTCACCGGCATGGCGCGCGACCTGGAGATTTTGTATGGCGTGGGCGCGGACCTGGCCAACGCCAGCACCTGGCCAAACTGGTCGTCCGATTCGGAGTTCCGCGGCGCGCGCGACGCCAGCGCTTCGATGCGCAAGTAATTGTTGAGGGATGGATACAATCACGCAGATGACTGCCATCCCCCGCCTTCCTCCAGCATAATAGGGCGCCCTCCTGTCGGACCGGCGCCATGTTCACCACACCTCTCAAACCATTCCTCTGCCACCTTGCCCGCCTGCTGGCGGCGCTCGTCATGCTCGGCCCGGCCCTGCTGCGCGCAGCGTCGCTGCCGGTGCAAAACGACACCTTCTGGAAAGACACGGCCGGCAATCCCATCTATTCCCAGGGCGGCGGCATCTTGAAGGTCAAGGATACCTACTACTGGTATGGCGCCAAATACGAGGCAGCGGTGCGCTACGCCGCCAGGCCAGTAGGGGAAAAAGGAAACGCGCGCTTTAGTGCAGTGACCGCGTATTCCTCCACCGACCTGGTGAACTGGAAATTCGAAGGCAATGTCATCCAGGCCGGTGGCGCCGGCCAGGTGTTTGAGCCGGATGCGTGGCTGGGGCGTCTGGGCGTGGTCTACAGCAAGCGCACGCGCAAGTATGTGCTGATCAGCCAGTACGCAAGCCGCGCCATGGGTGGCGGCGTGCTATTTGCCGTCAGCGACACGCCTACCGGTCCTTTTGTGTATCACCACCTGCAGCCACGGATAGAGAACGTGGTCACCCCCGCCACCGGCGACCAGACCGTATTCGTCGACGATGATGGCCAACCCTATCTGATCTTCAGCAACGCGAAAGGCCGCGCGCACGCGTACGTTGCGCCGCTGCGCGCTGATGACTACCTGGCGGTGGAACCTGCCACCAGGGTCTTCTCCAGTCCGGCGGGCGGGCGCGAAGGCAACGCCATGTTCAAGTACCAGGGCCTGTATTACCTGTGCTCGTCGGACTTGCATGGGTGGAACGCCTCGCATACGTACTACATGACAGCGAGCAGCATCACGGGACCGTATTCGGCCGAGAAAATCATGCCGGGCACGCAGGCCGACTTTTCCCACGTATCGCAGACCGGGTTCTTCATTCCCGTGCAAGGCAGCCAGGCAACGACGATCCTGTTTGCGGGCGACCGCTGGAGCAATTTTGCCGGCAACGGCATCGGCTACAACCAGTGGCTGCCGTTGTCGTTCGACGGCGCCTCGCCCGTGTTCCATTCGCTCAGCCAGTTCGACCTGGATGCGGGGCAGGGCACCTGGCGTGTCGGCAGCGGCAACAATTATGTGCGCAATCCCAGCTTTGAGGCGGACCGCGTGACGCAAACGGGTGTTGCGGGATGGGTGACCAGCTGGACCAACCTGGCCGATGCGGGGCCCACCATGAACCTGCTGGGCGGCCATACGGGGCGCTGGGCCCTTGCGCTCAGCCATGCGGCGCCAACCATGGGCAGCACCTTGCAAAACATCGCGCTGCCCAACGGGCGCTACACGCTCAAGGCCTGGGTAAGAAGCAGCGGCGGACAGGCCGTCGCGAAGGTGTATGTGCATGGCTATGGCGGCGCGGACCTGGCGCGCCCAATCAATACCGCCATCGATGCGTGGACCGAGATGGTGATCCCGGGGATTATGGTCAGCAACGGCAGCATCCAGCTTGGCGTCTATTCGGAAGGCAAGGCAGGACACTGGCTGTACGTTGACGATTTCGCGCTAACGCGGGAGTAGGCCCGGCGTATGCAAATACCGTATGGAAAACGGTAAAAAGTGAATGCTTCTCAAGTGTTTCTTGGCGCAAACGTATCCTATGATGGGCTTCCTGAATTTCGCACAAATGCCCTGCATACATGAAAACCTTTCCCCGCGCGCTACTTGGATTGATCGCCGCCTGTTCGTTTGGCACTATTCCCGCGCCGCTGCTCGCCGCCCCTGCGCGCATTGTCGTCGACCAGCAGGGCGTGATGCGCTGGAAGGCGGACCGGCAGGAAGTGCGCCTGTTCGGCGCCAACTATTGCGCCTTTGCCTCCGGCGACTACCGGCTGGCGAAGCGCGTGGGCGCCGACATGAAAAAGCTGATCGACGCCGACATGGGCCACTTCGCGCGCATGGGCTGGGATGGCCTGCGCCTGTGTTCGTGGGGCGACTGGGAAAGTAGCGACGGCGAGGGCAACCTGACCGAGGACGTGCACACCGGCTTGATGGACTACCTGATTTTCAAGGCGGGCGAGCGCGGCATCAGCATGCTGCTCAGCCCCATCGTCACGTATGGTTCGTCCTATGCCGACCAGATCGGCAATCCAGACTACAAGCCGGCGGGCTTCTCGTCGCTGTACGAGCGCGCCGCGCTGGGCACCAACCCCAAGGCAATCGCGGCGCAGACCAACTATATCGGCCAGGTGCTCAATCACGTCAATCCGTATACGCGCACCGCGCTCAAGGATGATCCGGCGATCCTGTTCGTGGAAATGATCAACGAACCGGTGCACCACCCGGAGAACCTCAAGCAGTCGGTCGACTACATCAACGCGCTGGTCGACGCCGTGCGCGGCACCGGCAGCGAGCAGATCACGTTTCACAATTATTCGCAGGACTTCGCCATTCGGGAGGCGCTGGTCAAGTCCAACGTGCAGGGCATCGATTTTGGCTGGTATCCCTCCGGGCTGGTGTCGGGTCATACATTGAAAGGCAACTTCCTTCCCGCCGTGGACAGCTATCCCGCGCTGCTCGACCCTGCGCTGCTGCACAAGGCGCGCATTGTCTACGAGTTCGACCAGGCTGACCTGAACACCGGCTACCTGTATCCGGCCATGGCGCGCACCTTTCGCAGCGTGGGCGCGCAATTCGCCGCCGTATTCGCCTACGACATGCTGGATACCGCGCCGTACAATCTGTCGTGGCAAACCCATTTCATCAACCTGGTGCATACGCCGCGCAAGGCCGTCAGCGCCGTCATTGCGGGCGAGGCCATGCGCCGCCTGCCGCGCATGGCCTCTTACGGCGCGTATCCCGCCTCGACCAAGTTTGGCGACTTCAGTGTCGACTACGAGACCGATTCGAGCCTGCTCAATGCCGCCGACGCGTTCATGCACGCGGGCGACACGGCAGTCGCGCCGCGCAACGCCGCCGGCCTTGAACGGGTCGTGGGCTTCGGCTCGTCGCCAGTGGTGTCGTATGAAGGCACGGGCGCCTATTTTCTCGACAAGATACGCGACGGCGTGTGGCGCCTCGAAGTCTATCCGGACGCGCTGCTCGTAGGCGATCCGTTCGCCCAGCCGCAGCCGGGCAAGGTGGTCTCGCGCCTGTACTTTCGCCCCTGGCAGATGGGTATTGCGCTGCCTGACCTGGGTCCTGGCTTTAGCGCCACGCCATTGACCGTGCCGGCAAACGCTGCGGCGAGCGCGCGCCGGGCGCAGTCGGGCAGCGTCGAAGTGGAGCCGGGCGTGTGGCTACTGAGCCGCTCCGGCCCGGTGGACTTCGCGACCCTGCCGGCCACCGTCAACCGCGTCGGCCTGCGCGAGTTTCACGTCAATGCGCAGCAAACCTATCCCGACCTGGTGCAAAACCTCTCGCCAGGCGAGTTTGTGACCGGCGCACCCGCAACGATCCGCGTGCGCCTGGCCAGCCAAAGCAAGCCTGAGCGGCTGAACCTGTACATCCGCGACGCGGGGACCCGCGATTTTGGCAAGCCGATTGCGCTGCGCCATGTGCGCGGCTATGACTACGCCGCGCCCGTGGAAGCGGCGCGTCTGCCGGAAGGGCAATATGAGTTCATCGTAGTGCAGGGTGAGGGCGCACAGGCGACCGCGTTTCCGGACCAGGCGAGCGGACAACCCGGCCGCTGGCCGTTCGAGGCGCGTGAAGTGTGGCGCTTTACGGTAACGGGTGCCGACAAGGCGCTGGAACTGTTCAATCCTCGGCGCGACAAGGCGGCGCTGACGTTTGCGCGGCTGTCCGAGTCGGACGGCGCATCGGGCTTCAAGCTGGTGCCAGGCGAGAACAGCAACGCGCTCGCATTGTCGCTGGCGCTCCCGCAGCTCAAGGCGCCGCAGGTGGCGCAGCAGTATGCCGGATCGGTGTTTGTCGGGGAACGCATCGCGGCGCGCGGGGCGGCTGCCGCCACTGCCAGCACGCTGAGCGTGCGGCTTAAAGCGGCCGGCGGAAAGCGCAAAACGCTTGACGTGCTGCTGATTGAAAAGGACGGTTCAAGCTGGCGCGCCAGCATGCGCGCGGGGGCGCAGTGGAGCACGCGGCATATCGGGCTCGACGCGCTGACCTTCGCGCGCAGTGCACTCACACCCACGCCCTATCCGGGGACGTGGAACTACTGGCGCCGCGGTCCCGCCGCGCGCGGCCGCGGGAAGATCAGGCCGGACAATATCGAGCGGGTGGAACTGCGGGTGTATCGCAACGCCGGCGAGCACGCCGGCGACGATGCCCGCGCGGTGGAGATCGCATCGGTGCAGCTCCACTATGGAAAGCGGCGTCAGTAGCGCAGGCGTTTTGCTGTTCCCGGTCAGCCTTGCCGCTGCAGCGACAGCTCGCCTGTCAAGGCCAACGGCAGCGCCCTGGCCCAGCGGTTGGCCGACAGCGAAAACGTCAGCGCGCGCACCTGGTGATACCACCCGGCAGGCACATACAGCAGTTCGCCGGGTCCGACGATGCACTCGATCATGGTGGCCTGGCGCGCCTGCGGGAATGTGTCGAAGTCAGGCGCCTCCGGGTTGAACGGCGAGCCGAATAAAATGGCGTTCGCTTCGCTCGGGTACAGGAATTGGTCGTGATGGGGCGGCGCCAAAAAAATCCGTTTGGTGCCCCAGACCTGCGCGAAAATATTGTCGTCGTAATCGCAGTGGAGCGGCGTCACCGTGCCTGCCGGGCCAAGCCAAAAGCGCGGCGGCCCCATTTTGTCGAAATACGCGGGCCAGTAACAGAGCTTGTTCAAGGCGCGCAATTCCAGGTTCCCAAGGTACGGCGGCAGCGCCTGCGCGTCGCCGGCCACCAGGTCAAGATACGCCAGCATCGACATATCCTGCATCGCGCGGTCGGGAGCAAAGGCGGTGTTGATGTAGTCGCCCACCCGCGCGCGCACCGCCAGGTCGCTGTAACGCTCGCGCAACGTTTGCGGCGTGAGCTTTGACAACGGCCAGCGGCCCACCAGGCCGGTGAGCAAAAACGGCAAGCCCTGTGCGGCGCGCGCGCGAAAGGCTGCGGCATCGAGCGTGCCCAGGCGCGGCACGCTGGCAATGGCGGGCAGCTCGCGCGCCGCGCGCCGGATCGCGTCGCGCATCGCCTCGATCGAGGTCACGCCGCGCACCAGCGCATCTTTTTGTTCGCGCGCCAGCTTGTTGGCAAGCGCTTGCTCGGGCGAGGCGGCGTTCGATGCCCGCCGCGGCGGCAGTGCCGGGTTGTTGTCCACCAAATTTTTCTCTCTTAAAAAGGCCAATCAATCGGCCTGCAACAGCAGCCGGTAACCGACCGCGGTTTCGGTGAGCAGGTAGCGCGGCTGGGTGGGGTCGTCTTCAAGCTTTTGGCGCAAGTGGCCCATGTAGATGCGCAGGTAGTGGCCATTTTCGCTGTTGGACGGCCCCCACACTTCACGCAGCAGCTGCGGATTGGTGACCACGCGCCCGGCGTTGACCACCAGAACGCACAGCAAGCGGTATTCGGTCGGGGTCAGGTGCACGCCTTTGCCGGCCTTGCTGACCAGCCGCTTTTGAATGTCGACCTGGACGTCGCCAAAGCATACCAGAGCGCCGGCGTCGAGTGGCGGCTGGCCCTGGCGCCGCAGCGTGGCGCGCACCCTGGCCAGCAGTTCGCCTACGCCGAATGGTTTGCTCAGGTAGTCGTCGGCGCCGGCGTCGAGCGCGGCGATCTTGTCGGTTTCATCGGTGCGGGCCGACAGGACGATGATCGGCACGCGCGACCAGGAGCGCACGTCGGTGATGAAGTCGATGCCGTCGCCGTCCGGCAAACCAAGGTCGAGGATGATCAAATTGGGTTTGCGCGTACCGGCGTCGATCAGGCCGCGCCGCATCGATTCGGCTTCGAACACTTGCCAGCCTTCGGCGTCGAGCGCCATGCGCACAAAGCGCCGGATTTGCGGCTCGTCCTCTACCAGCAGGGCTATTGGATTGGTCTCGCTCATGTTGGTCCTTGCTCGTCCATTGCAGGTAGTTCGGGAGGCGTGCCAAGCGGCAGGCTGAAAATGAAGGCGGCGCCGCCTTCGGGCGAGGCGCCGGCGCGGATCGCGCCGCCGTGCGCTTCGACGATGGCGCGGCAAATGGCCAGGCCCAGGCCGACACCGGGAATCGGCGACTCGCGCTCGCCCCGGGTAAATTTTTCGAAAATGTCTTCCTCGCGCCCCGGCGGCAGGCCCGGGCCGTTGTCATGCACCGTCACTTCCATCATGCTGCCCCTGGGCTGGGCCGTAATGCCGATGCGCGAGCCGGGCGGGGTGTACTTGGCCGCGTTTTCTAGCAGGTTGCACAGCACCCGTTCGAGCAGCACCGCGTCGTAGCGCACCAGGGGAAGGTCATGCGCAATGCTGGTCCACAGTACGTGGCGCGCCAGTTGCCAGCGGCTGGCGCGCAGCGCGCTGCCGGCGATTTCTTCCAGCGTCTGCCACTGCAGGTTCAGGCGCACGTGGCCGCTTTGCATGCGCGCCATGTCGAGCAGGTTCGACACCAGGGTGCTCATGCGCACCGCTTCATCGCGCAGCGCGAACGCCATCTCGGCTTGCGCTTCGCTCAGGGCCGGGCGCGACAGCGCGAGCGACTCGGACAGGCCCACCAGCGACGTGAGCGGCGTGCGCAAATCGTGCGAGAGCGCTGCCAGCAGCGAGTTGCGCAGCCGCTCCGATTCCATGCGCACCATCGCGTCTTGCGCCACCTCCACGTAATGCACGCGCTCAAGCGCGATTGCGGCCAGTGCGGCAAAGGTTTCAAGCTGCTTGCGCTGTTCGTGCGCCAGCGCGGCGCCTTCCTGCCCGCCCCAGATGGCCAGCACGCCGCGCGTGCGCATGGGCGCCACCAGCGGCAGGTAATAAAAGCTGTTGCCGGGCAGGGTGTCGGTGCCGGCGCCGGCCGGCAGGGCGCGGTCGAATGCCCACTGCGCCGCGCCCATGTCGAGCACACTCATGACGGGCACATGCACGACGCCTTGCTGCGCGCTCGGATAGGCCAGGCGCGCGGCGCCGTCAGGCAGCAGCAGCGTGGCGTGCGCCTGGAAGGTTTGCCGGATAAAGGCCTGGGTGATCTCGAACACCTGTTCGGTCTGCAGTACGCTCGAGAGCGAGCGCGCAAATTCGTACAGCGCGCGCGAACGCGCTTCGCGCTGCAGCGCAAAGCGCGCCTGGTAGCGCAGATCGGCCGTCAGGCTCGCCGTGATCAGGCCGACCGCCAGCATCACCAGGAACATCACGCTGTACTGCAGGTCGGCGGCGCCAATGGCCATGCCGCGCGCGCTGAGCAGCAGCGCCGCGGCGCTCACCACAGCGGCCACCACCGACGCTTCGCGCCCCAAGCGCACTGCTACCAGCACCACCGTAAGCAGGAACAGCATGGCGATGTTGGCCAGGTCGAAGTACGGCAGCAAGGGCGCGGTGAGCGCGGCCGTCAGCGCACTGGCCCCGGCGCCGAGCAGGTAGCGCTGGCGGCGCGAGCGGGGATGCGCCTGTGCGGGCGGCGCGCCGTTGGTGCCAACACTGGTGCCAACACTGGTGCCAACCCCAGTGTCAACGTCGGCCCGCGCCGGGGCCGTGCTGGCGTGGCCGGTTTCGATCAGGTCGATATCAGGCGCGTAGGCGGCGATGCGGCGCAGCTGCGGCGCGCGCCACGGCAGGGCGCCGCTGCGCCGGCTGCGGCCAAGGACAATGCGCGAAAAATGCTGGCTGCGGGCGTAGTCGGCGATCATCAGCGCGATGTCGCTGCCAGCGAGCAGCGTGGTGCTGGCGCCCAGGCTGCGCGCAAGCGCAAAAGCTTGCGCGAGCTGCTCGCGCCCCGCCGCGCCCCGGCGCTGCATGGAGGGCGTTTCAACGTGGATCACGTGCCAGTCGGCGTTCACCTGGCCGGCCAGCCGGGCCGCGCTGCGAATCACGTGCTGCGCCTGGTCGTCGGCCGCCACGCAGGCCAGCAAGGCCGCTCCCGCGCCGGCGCCGCGGTGCGCGCGCGCGGCGTGTTCGGCCTGCTGGGCAGTGCGGCGCAGGGCCAGTTCGCGCAGTGGGTGCAAGGCGCCCGGGACGTCTGGCGCGCCGTCCACAAACACCACCTGCTCGGCGCCGTCAAACACCGTGTCGGGCAGCGAGTGCGCCGGGACCGCGCCGGTGATCGCGCGCACCACGTCGAACAGACTTTCCAGCTGGTCGACGTTGAGCGTGGTGAACACGTCGATGCCGGCGCTGCGCAATTCGTCGGCATCTTGCCAGCGGCGCGGATGGCGCGCGGGCGCGGGGTTGGGGCTGGCCAGTTGGCCCAGCACCACCACAGCGGGCTTGCGCGCCAGCGCGGCGTCAAGGTCGAACCCGGCAGCGGGGGCGACGACGAGCACGTCGCGCCCTTGCTGCTGCAGCAGGCGGGCCGCCGCCAGCATCGCGTCGGTCTTGCCCACGCCGTCGGCTGCGCCAAAATAAATGCGCAGGCTGCCGCGCTTGCACGGGGGGCGGGGAGCTTCGAGATCGCTGCTGGACATAAGGTGTGACGTTGCCGGTATCCGGTGATTGTGCCATATCCACCCTGCCAGGCCCAGTGCAGCGGCGTTTTTACGCTTTCAATATACGGGCCGGGCAAGTCTTGATGATTTTTTTACGCGCTAGTCGATAAGCTTGGCTTGGCTTCATCCATCAACCAACAAGGACTAGCTGTGAGCTCAGAGCACAAGCAAGGCCGCCTGGCAGCGTTGACGCTGTCGGCGGTAGGCATCGTTTACGGCGACATCGGGACCAGTCCCCTGTACACCTTCAAGACGATTTTCGATCCGGCCCACGGCCTGGCGCTGTCCACCCCGAACCTGCTCGGGATCATCTCGCTGATTCTGTGGGGGCTCACGCTGATCGTCTCGCTCAAGTATGTGGCGCTGGTGCTGCGCGCAGATAACCGGGGCGAGGGCGGCATCATGGCGCTGATGGCGCTGGCGCTCAATTCCGTCACCAGCAAGTCGCGCTGGTATGTCCCGCTGATGGTGCTTGGCGTGTTCGGCGCCACCATGTTCTACGGCGACAGCGTGATCACGCCGGCCATTTCGGTGCTGAGCGCCATCGAAGGCCTGGAAGTGGCCGCGCCCGGCATGGCGCGCTACGTGGTGCCGATTTCCATCGTGATCCTGATCGGGCTGTATTCGGTGCAGCGGCACGGCACGGCCGGCATCGGCCGCTGGTTCGGGCCGGTGATGTTGGCCTGGTTCCTGGCGTTGGCGGTCATGGGCGTGATCAATATCGCCAAGGCGCCGCAGGTGCTGGCCGCGATGAATCCCGTGCATGCCTTGCGCTTCCTGCTGGCCAACCGCTTTGCCGGCTTTATCGCGCTGGGCGCCGTAGTGCTGGCCTTTACCGGGGCCGAAGCGCTGTACGCCGACATGGGCCATTTTGGCAAAGCGCCGATCCGCCTTGCCTGGTCCACCATCACGTTTCCGGCGCTGGCGCTCAATTACCTGGGACAGGGGGCGCTGCTGATGGTGCATCCGGAAAGCGTGGTCAACCCGTTTTACAACCAGCTGGGGAGCTGGAGCATCTATCCGCTGGTGGCGCTGTCGACCATGGCGGCGGTGATCGCGTCGCAGGCGACCATTTCGGGTACCTTCTCAATGACCAAGCAGGCCATTGCACTGGGGCTGCTGCCGCGCATGCGGGTGCTGCACACGTCGGAAAGTGAAATCGGTCAGGTCTACCTGCCGGCCGTGAACTGGCTGCAAATGGCGGTCGTGCTGCTGGCGGTGGTGGGCTTTGGCTCTTCCGAAAACCTGGCCGGCGCTTACGGCATCGCGGTGACGGCGACCATGCTGGCCACAACCATCCTGACGTATTTCGTCACCCGCTATCGCTGGCAGTTACCGCTTGCGCTGTGCCTTGCCGCGACCGGGTTTTTCTGTGTGCTCGACATTGTGCTGTTCTCGGCGAGCACGCTCAAGCTGTTTCATGGCGGCTGGTTTCCGCTGCTGCTGGGCGCCATTCTGTTCACCGGCATGATGACCTGGAAGCGCGGGCGCCGGCTGGTGTTCGCCAATCTGCAAAAGCATGCCATCCCGCTTGACGCCTTTCTGGAGTCGCTGTTCGTCGCGCCGCCGGTGCGGGTGGCGGGCACCGCGGTGTTCCTGCGCAGCGAGAGCGACGGCGTGCCGCATGCGCTGCTGCATAACCTGTCGCATAACAAGGTGCTGCATGAACGGGTGATTTTCCTCACCGTGCGCATACTGGAACAGCCCTACGTCGGGCCAGGGGAGCGCGTCGTCATCACGGCCCTGGGGCACAACTGCTTCCAGCTCATGGCCTGCTACGGCTTCAAGGACGAACCGGACATTCCCGCACTGCTCGAGGCGTGGGAGGACAAGGCGGCGCCTGTGGCGATGATGGAAACGTCGTTTTTTATCGCGCGCCAGACCGTCATTGCGACGCCTAGAGGCGGCATGTGGCCGTGGCGCGAGCAGCTGTTCATTTCCATGTCGCGCAACGCCCGCAGCGCCGCCGACTATTACCGGATCCCGGCCAACCGGGTGATTGAACTGGGCACCCAGATCGAGATTTGAACGTGGTGGAACTGAGGGTGGAACTGAGGGGGGATGTAGCCAGGCCAACATTGCAGGGCCCTCAACGGGCGCTGTGGGTGAGCTCGATTTTTCGCGCTATTCCAGTGGCCTGCGGTCGGTATCGGAAAAGATGAGGTATGCAACGGGCACTGCAGCCGTCAGCCAGACACCGTTTTGCGATACATAAAAGGCATGGCCGTTTTCTGCCATATCGCCAGCGCGCACGGTGAGTAGGACCAGCTTTCCATGGCGCGATCCCACCTTGCTCGCCGTAGCGAGGTCGGCGGACAGGTGCACGTGATTACGCGATCCTGGAATCAGGCCAGATGCCCTGATGGGGTCAATGAAGCGGCTTGCGGTACCGTGATAGAGCAATCGCGGCGGGGCGCTCGGCCCGAGGTCAAGGTCGACGCTGGCGATCGAGTGGCCCTGGTTTGCGCGAATGCGCTGGCCGTCATCGCTCAAGGCAAAGCGCTGCTTGTCGCTGCTTGAGACGATCGTTTGCAGCAACGCGCGCGAGCTGGCGACGCCATGGGCGGCAGCTTGCTGCAGCAAGCGATCGACATCGGCCCATCCATTGCCATCCAACACCAAGCCAATTTTGTGTGGCTCGTGCCTGAGAATTAATGACAGAAATTTGCTGCAGCGTTCGAGATTATTTGGGCTATTCATCGCGGATCTTTCAATTTAACCATGATTGTATCCCGGGCGATAGCTTGGTTACGATAGCTTAGTGATGGCAGATAAATAAGTAGCCGTCAAAGCCACGCGGCTGATCTTGTAATTTTTGCCCCAGATCAACCCTCCCACTGTCCGCTCCGCTAGCATTTGCTTTGATGCAAATGGGTGCTTCAGCTTTGGATTGCACGGGAGAAAACGCGATGACAGTGAACAGATTGCCGACGAATCGGCCCACGCTGCAGCATCCGGGGCCGCATCAGCGCGGCGCCTTTGCCGTCCTGTTCGCGGTGCTGTTGATCTTGATGCTCGCCTTCCTGGGCATGGCACTCGACCTGAGCCGTTTGTACAATCGTACAGTCGAGTTGCAATCGGCGGCCGACGCCGCCGCGCTGGCAGCGGCCGAAAAACTGTCCGGTACCGCCGGCGGCATCGATGCAGCGCTGAACGTTGCCGCCACGGCCGCCGCGGGTAAAAAGTTCGCCTATGAGAACGCCACCTTCACCTGGTCCGACGCCGCGCTCAAATTCAGCACCGCTCCCAAGGGCGCCGGCTGGATGGATGCAACGGCGGCCCGAGCAGCACCCGAAGGCGTCATGTTCGCCAAAGTCGATACAGCCGAACTGGGCGCCGCGGCCAACACCATCGACAACTACCTGATGCGCTTCGTGTCGACCAAATTGGACAGCTCCACCACGGGCGCGAGCGCCGTTGCCGGCCGCTCGACGACCAACGTGATGCCGCTGGCGCTGTGCGCCATGTCGACGGTGCCGGCCTCGTCCCGCTCGCCCAGCAACGAACTGGTGCAATACGGGTTTCGCCGCGGTGTAGGCTATGACCTGATGCAGCTCAACCCCGGCGGCTCATCGCCTGAACATTTCGTCGTCGACCCCATCGCTGCGTCCGGCGCCAGTGGCGCCAGCAATACCACCGCCGCTGACGTGGGTCCCTTTGTATGCTCCGGCACCTTGCCAATGTCAGGGGTCATGAAAGGACAGATTTCGGTCAAGAAGAAGTTCCCTCTGGCAAGCCTTTACGTACAGCTCAACTCCCGCTTCGACCAGTACAGCGGCGGCTCCTGCAGCTATCGCATGGCGCCGCCGGACGCCAACATCAAGTCGTTTGTTTATACCGCCAGCAATTCATGGATGGCGACGACACCAGCCGGTCAAACGGCCACGACGATGACCGATAACGGGAAGTTGCTCACTGTTGCGGATCCGATTCCGCTTCCCGGCAGCAATACGGCAGCCAAGTACGGACTACTTTGGTCGTATGCCAAGCCGGTACCGTACAGCGCCTATCTGGCGTCACCCACCGAGCCGGCCGGCGGCTACGTCACCCTCGACAAGACGCTGTGGCCCGCCTTGTTTGCACCCGGGCTGCCTGATACCAAATCCGGCTATTCCACCGCGCCGTATTTTTCCGGCAGTGCCGCCACCGACCTTAAACCAAGCTCCGCACATGGGCGCGGCTTGCGCAATCGACGCGTCCTGAATATCCCGTTGCTGCTGTGTCCGGTATCCAATGGCGCCAAGGCCAGCGCGACCGTCCTGGCAGTAGGGAAATTTTTCATGACAGTTCCAGCCACGTCCACCAGCATTTACGCAGAATTTGCGGGAATTGCTACGGACCAGTCGCTGGGCGGCACCGTGGAGCTCTATAAATGAACACCCCATCGCACGTTGTCAAAAGTATGAAAAGGGCGCCCGCCGCACGCCAGGCTGGCTCATTCCTGCTTGAATTCGCCCTGTTGGCCATGTTCTTTTTCGTGCTGGTATTTACGATCCTGGAGGTGGCGCGCGGGCTGTACATGTGGAACACGTTGCAAGAGGTCACCCGGCGCGCGGCGCGATCTGCATCGGTCACCGACTTCAACGATGCCGCGGCCATGAACGCGCTGCGCCAGGCGGCCGTATTTCGCGACGGACCCGGCGAACTGGCGCTGGGCAAGCCGATTACCGACAAGCATATCCGCATCGATTACATGTCGATGCAGCACGATTCAAACAGCAGCAGCAGCATGGTGTCCATGCCTGCGGCTGCCATGCCCAGTTGTCCCGCCCGCAACCGCGTCAATTGCGCCAAGGATAACGGGGACGCGAGCTGTATCAGGCTGATCCGCGTGCGCATTTGCCAGCCGGGCGGCAGCGAATGCACGCCGGTGCCTTACGAGCCGCTTTTTCCCTTGGTTAAACTGCCGATGAACTATCCGGTCGCCACGACCATCGTGCGGGCCGAGTCGCTGGGCTACGTTCCCGGATCGGCCTTGTGCAATTGAGGTCGCAGCCGCGCTACAGGCCCAGCTCGGCCAGGATGTTGTCCTTGAGCTCTTGCAGTTCCGGGCTCGACAGCTTGCGCGGGTGCGCCTGCTTGACTTCAAAGGTGGCCTGGATCATCGTGGGGCGTTGCGACAGCACGAAAATGCGGTCGGCCAGGTAAATTGCTTCCTCCACATCGTGCGTGATCAACAGCACCGTGTGCCGCTCTTTTGCCAGGATGCGCAGCAGCTCGGTGCGCATCTTGAGGTTGGTGAGCGCGTCGAGCGCCGAAAACGGCTCGTCCATGTAGAGAATTTCGGGCTTGACGACCAGCGCGCGCGCAATTTCAACGCGCTTGAGCATGCCGCCCGACAGTTCGCGCGGGTAGGCATTCTCGAAACCCTTCAAGCCCACCATGGCCGCGTAGTGATCGGCCAGTTCGGCCTTGTCGCCGTGGCCGTCGCCGTTCAGGCCGAACATCAGGTTCTGCTGCACCGTCAGCCATGGAAACACCGACCCGTGCTGCGAAATGACGATCCCTTTCGCACTGGGCTGGTTGGCCGGCCTGCCGTCAATGCTGACCTGGCCTTCGTCCGGCTGCTCGAAGCCGGAAATGATTTTCATCAGCGTCGACTTGCCGCAGCCGGACGGCCCCACCAGCGCGACGAATTCGCCATCGGCGATGCGCAAGCTCACGCCCCCGACCACGGGCAGCGCGTTCGCACCGCTGCCGAAATGCTTTTTGATGTCCTTGACGACGATCTTATCTTCCATAGCGCCACCTTACCGATTTGAGTCCTTCGAGCAGGCGCATGACGCCGTCGAGCAGAAGTCCGATTAATCCAATGATGATCATCCCGGCGATGACCAGGTCGTAGCGGTTGCCCGCGTTGCGCGAATCGATGATCAGGTAGCCCAGCCCCGAATGCAGGGCGATCATCTCGGCGGCCACTACCACCAGCCACGCCACGCCAAGGCCGATGCGCATGCCCACCACGATTTCCGGCAGCACCGCCGGCACGATCACGCGCCGGAACAGGGTGCTGCGCGAGACGCCGAAATTTTGCGCCGCATGCAGGTAGCGCCGCTCGATGGTGTGCACGCCGGCAGCCGTTTGCACGATCATCGGGAACACGGCGGCGATAAAAATCAGGAACACCGGCGAGACGTCGCCCACGCCGAACCATAAAATCGCCAGCGGAATCCAGGCGATCGGCGAGATCGGCCGCATGATCTGGAAGACCGGATTCAAGGTGCGATAGACGGCGTCAACACGGCCCATCCACAGTCCCATGGGCACTGCCACCAGCACCGCCAGCGCAAAGCCGCAGCCAACCCGGAACAGCGAAGCGCCAATATGCTCCCACAGCGTGCCGTCGGCCGCCAGTTCCATGGTGCCGGCGACCACCTGGCCAGGCGTGGGGAAGATCAGGCTGTCGGTGGCAACCACCACCCACCACCACAGGCCGATCAGCAGCGCCATCAGCACAATCGAGGGTAACGCGTTTTTTATCTTTTCCATCAGCTGCCTAGTGAGGGTAATCGTGAAAGGTAACAAGGCGAATCAAGGTGAATCAAGGTGAATCGGGATGAAGCCGGCGCTCGAATGCGGCCAGGCGCCATCGCAGGCGCGGCCAGCCCGGCGTCGGCGCCGGTTCAACAACCACCGTCATCTGGCCGCTGGCATGGGCGGTGCAGTCGAACTGGTTTTCCGATACCTGCGCGAACGGCAGCCGGAAGTCCTGACCCGGCATGATCAGTACCGGTCCGAAGATCTGCGGCACGGTGTCGCTGTTGCGCAGCAAAAGCACGTCGCGCACGCCCAGCGTCAGCACCACGCGCGAAGGCAGGATCTCGATTTTTTCGCCCGCCATGCGGCGCGCCCAGGTCCCTTTGGGTATCTCGAACAGGTAGTCGCGCGAAGCCCCGGCGAGCGGCGCCAGGGCGGCCCACAGCGCAGCTGGCGCAATCAGCGCAATCAGCGCGATCACCGTGGCCGCCAGCAGTGCGGCATTGCGTTTGATGCGCAAACCCTTGCGCCTCAGGGCTGCAGCAGCAGCTTGAGGTCGTGCACCATCTCGTCGGACGGCCGCCCGAACGGCATCATCGCGCGCTGCATGCCTTTGCGGTCGATGAAATACAGGTAAGACGAATGGCTCATGAAGTAGTTCTTGGCGTCGCCTCCGGCCACGCGCCGGGCGGCGCTGATGCCGTACGACTTGAGCAGCGCATCGATCTGCGCCTGGCTGCCGGTCACGCCAATAAAGCTGGGGTCGAACGCGGCCAGATACGACTTCAGGCGCGCCGGCTTGTCGCGCGCCGGGTCGACGGTGATGAAGACGACCTGCACGTCGGCCGCGGCGGCGCCCAGCTTCTTGCGCGCGTCGGCCAGCGCCGCGAGCGACACCGGGCAGACGTCGACGCAGGTGGTGTAGCCAAATTCAAGCACCACGACCTTGCCCAGCAACTGGCTCAGTTTGAACTGGCCGTTCGACGACGGCAGGGAGAATTGCGGCGCGGCGCGCGGCGGCTCGAACACGCCCGCCTTCAATGCCGGCGCTGCCTGCGCGGCACCGGCTTGCAAGGAAAGGATCAGGGCGAGGGAAAATACAGGCTTCATGGCGTTCCAGGTTACAGCGCGATGATGGTCGGCTTGAGGTTCTTGACGAAGCTCTCGTCCATATAGCTTTCGTAGGCAACCGGCTTTTTCAGCGTGCCCGCTTCGATCGATAGTTTCATCAACTCGTCAAACTCGGGACGCAGCATGCGCAGGTCGCCATAGGTGACGCGGTCGGCCGGGTTTTCCATCACAAACTTGAGCACTGCCGGGTCTTGATTGAAGTACTTGCGTCCAGATGCGATAGCGACCGCCTTGGCGCGATTGACCGGCGTGGCGTCGAGCCAGTTGCCGGCCGCCTGCACATGGTTGACCAGGTCCTGCACCAGCGGACGGTTATCGCGGATCAGTTCCTGGCGCACGGTGAGCACGCAGCAGATGTAATTGCGCCACTCGTTGCGCGTCATCGACAGCGGGCGAGCGTAGCCGGCGCGCTGGGCGGCTGCGCCGAACGGCTCGCCCGTGCAGTAGGCGTCGACCGCATTGGCATACAGTGCGGCCGGCATGTCGGGCGGGGGCATTTCAATGACCGTGATGTCCTTGGGCGACATGCCTTCGCGCGCCAGCATCTTGCGCAGGAAAAGGAAGTCGACCGCAAAGCGGCTCGGAATGGCGATGCGCTTGCCGCGCAAGTCCTTGAAGCTTTTGTGGGCCGAATCGGTGCGCACCATGATCACGGCGCCGGAACGGTGGCCCAGCGACACGATCTTGAGGGGAATGCGCTTGTCGGTGAGGTCCATCACGAGCGGGGCCAGCATGTAGGCCGCCTGGATGCGCCCGGTCATCAAGGATTCCTTGATTTCGGGCCAGCCGCTGTATTTGCTGTATTGGAAAGCCTGGCCCGTATTGCCGGCTTTCGCGTTGCTGGTGGCCTTGGCCATGCAGGCGACCGGGAGCGTGAGGTTGCAGGTGACGGGCAAACCGCCGACGATCAACGGCTCGGGTGCGGCAAAGGCCAGGGAAGGCACGGCCAGCGGCAGCGCGCTTGCCAGCGCACCCGTAAGTACTTGGCGGCGGCGCAGCTGGAAAGCGCCAGAATCGTCATTCATCGTAAAGCCTGCGTGTGTGTGTTGTTACCGTTCTGTTGCGCCCGATTGTACACTGGACGCGTTACCAAGCAGACATTCTGTATTGCGATAGTGTAAGCCAGGCCGCCGCTGACGGCCCGTTTTTCTCATGTGGCTCGTTTTTCTTGGGGGCGCGGATTTTTTTTCGCAAGCGCCGAACCGCCTGCGGGCGCCTGCAGTCTGATTACGGCATGTGCGCGCGGCGCCAGCATACAAGAGAAAGAAAAATCATGAAAGCACACTGGTATTTGGTGAGGAATTGTCGCGCCTTTTTGTTATTCATGGTGACCATGTTGTCCATATTGTTAGCGGGGTTCGCGCACCAGGCCCTGGCCGCGCCCGTCATTTACCTTGCCGGCGACTCCACCGTCATGACCAACGGCGCGAATAACTACCCGCAGCAGGGGTGGGGCGCCCGCCTCCCGGCCTTGTTTACAACTGGCGTTACCTTCAGCAACCGCGCCGTGGGCGGCCGGAGCAGCAAGAGTTTTGTCGATGAAGGCAGGCTGTCGGCGATCCTCGGCGTCATCAAGCCTGGCGATTATCTGTTCGTGCAGTTCGGGCACAACGACGGCTACAGCGACGTTCGGCTGCATACCGATCCGTTCACCAGCTACAAGACCTACCTCGCCATGTATATCGACCTGTCGCGCCAGTACGGGGCGATTCCGGTGCTGGTCACGCCGATGGGGCGCCGTCGTTACGACAGCAGCGCTCACTTTCTGAACGACTTTGTCGATCGCAGCACCGCCATGAAGCAACTCGCCACAGAAAAAAGCGTGCCGCTGATCGACCTGAACGCCAAGAGCATCGCGTTCTACAACGGCATTGGCGTGCCGGCCACCACCGATGTATTTCTATGGCTGGAGGCGGGCCAGTATCCGGTATTTCCCAACGGCGTACATGACATCACGCACTTCCAGGAATACGGCGCCACCCAGATCGCGCGTCTGGTCGCGCAGGGCATCGAGGAGAACAGGCTCGGCATCCGCAGCTTCATTGGCGCTGTCCCTTATCCGGCCGAAGCGGGCGTGCTGAGCGGCGCCGGCACCGCGCGCGCGCGCGCTTATGGCGGCTGGCAGGGGCGGGGTTACGTCAGTTTCCCGGCAAGTGGCGGGGTCATGACGATCAATGGTGTCATCGGCAAGGGCGGCGGCACGCGCACCTTGCGCATCCGCTATGCCAATGGCAGCTCGGCGGCAAGGAGCGGGCAGCTGGTCGTGAACGGCATCGCCACCAGCATCAGCTTTAACCCTTCCGGTTCGTGGACCGGCTGGGTCATCAAAGATGTGACGGTCACGCTCAAGGGGGCGACGGCCAACGTGATCAGCCTGAAGTCCACCGGCGCCGGCCTGGCCAATATCGACACGCTCACGGTGCTGTGAGCGGCGCCCGACAGGAGGGTTGTGTCCGCCGTAAATTTCATCACCACGTCATGGTAGGCCGAGGGTTTTTTGGATTCGGGGCGAGTAGTACAGCTTCGAGCCTTTCCAATGAAAAAGCGCCCCGCGGGGCGCTTGTGGCCGGGAACAAATCGCATCGCAGATAATCCACTGCTAACGGACTTCACCCGGCTAGAACGCGGCAGCAAGCTGCCGGTTCGCTTTACTCGCGCGCTAGCGCCATGCCCAACACCAGGCCGAGGCCGGCGCCGATCAAGCCTGCGCCGGCGACCGAGCGCCATGGGTTGGCATGGACCATATTGTCGGTCGAGGTGGCGATGTCGCGCACTGAATCGATCGCGATGCGTTCAAGTTCGTGCGCCTTCGAGATGCTTGACGAGAGCAATTGCATGCCGCGCTTTTGCAGTTCGCCGGCCTTGTCGCCCGTCGCGGTCTTGGCATCGTTAAGCATTTGCTCGGCTTCGCTGATCATCGACTGCATTTCGCGGCTTGCATTGCTGACAGATTTGTTTGAATTGAACATGGTAATTCTCCTTGGTGGCACATCTTTAATCGAGCGACCCGCGTAGCGCACCACAGGTTTTTCGTTCCGTAAGAGAGCATAGTTCTTGCGGGATCTGCGATCTGTACGCTAGCGTACGGACGGGGTTAGCTTTTAGCCAATTTTCCCGAAGACCTGCCAGCGGCATGTTACGCTTCGGCATCAATGTGCAATCGGGAGTTGGAAATGTTGGCTGTCTGGAAACGACATGTCACGGCGTTGCTGGCGCTGCTGCCGCTTCTGTCGAGCGCGTCGCCGGTCAGCGTTCCCGATGACAGGTGGCACTGTCGACGCCAGCAAGGCCATGGGCGTGATGACGTACTCCGTCTACCGCCGCCCCCGCTCGCCGCTGGACTGGGATGGCGTGCGTTTTCAAGGCTTGGGCGAAAAGCGCCTGGGCGTGCAGTCCGGCTTCATGTATGTGATCGAGCGCTTCAAGCAGCTTGGCGCGGCCTACGACGACGGCGCCAAGGCGCTCGATCCTCCCTTTGCCAAGCTGGCCGCCGGCAGGGTTGACGGCGTGGTCGCGATGATGGAAAAGGCCGATCAATTGATCGCACGCCAGTATCCAGGGCAGATCGAGCGCACCAGGAAGGTGTTCGAGCACACGCCCGTGTACCTGATGGTCTCGCGCCAGTTCTACGCCGAGCATCCCGCATTGGTCGAACGCTACTGGCGGGCCTTGCCCACCTACCGCGCCAGCTACGATTACCGCCGCTACCAGTTGAATAACCCTTAGCTGAGCAACCTTAGCTGAGCAACCTTGGCTGTGCAACCCTTAGCTGAGCAATCCTTCGCTGAGCAATCCTTCGCTGAGCAATCCTTCGCTGAGCAATCCTTAGTAGAGCAACCTTGCTTGAGAAATTGCACAACGCTCGAATCTGCCGGTCCGCTACTGCACTTTGGCGATCGACACCTCGGTCGATTTAACCAGCGCGATAACTTCGGTGCCGACCTTCAAGCCCAGGTCGTTGATGGAGCGGGTCGTGATAACCGAGGTCACGATGCCGTGCGCGGTCTCGACATCGACCTCGGAGACGACCGAGCCGAAAATGATTTCCTTGATGGTGCCGCGAAACTGGTTGCGGACATTGATGTGCGTAATAGCCATGTGTGACTCCTAAGTTGTGGTGTTGTCGGGTTGTTGCGTAGCTGCGTTGGTCGCTTAGTAACTGATCGCTAGGCCCATGCATGCGGGCGCGGTCGCCGCCGCGTCGCCGACCGCGCAGGGCGCGCCGTGCGCGAACATTTTCAGTTCGCCCGGCGCGAAGGCGTGCCACGCTTCGCCGGTGGTCAGCGGGGTGGTGGCGATGACGCTCATGCGGTCGTCCAGATGGTTGTGCTGGCCGAAATTGATCGCCACATTGCAATCGATCAGGTGTGCGCGGCGAAACGGATATTCGCGCACCACATAATGCAAGTGCGTGGAACAGTGCGCGAAAAACACCTCGCCATCGGACAGCAAAAAATTAAAGCTGCCGTAGCGGGCAACGCTCGCTGCGATGTCGGCAATAGCGGCGAACAAGTCGGCGCGTCCCGGTGCGCGAGCGGGAAACCTGGCCTGCAGTCGCGTCAGCAAAAAGCAAAAGGCGCGTTCGCTGTCGGTTTGCCCGATGCTGCGAAAGGCGCCATCCAACAGCGGATGAAACGCTTCCAAGTTGCCATTGTGGGCGAACGACCAGGTGCGGCCCCACAGCAGGCGGGTAAACGGATGGCTGTTGTCGGGCGATGGCAAGCCCTGGGTCGCCTTGCGGATGTGCGCCAGCACATTGCGCGAGCGCTGGGGCGCCTGGCTTACTTGGCGGGCCAGCGGCGAGTCCGAAGAGGCGAGCTGGTCGGTAATCAAGTGGCAACGGTCCGGGTCATGGTAAGCGATGCCCCAGCCATCCTTGTGTTCGCCTGTGCGCCCGCCGCGCTGGGCGAAGCCGCCAAAGCTGAAGCCCAGCGCGGCAGGTTTGCTGCTGTTCATTCCGAGAAGCTGGCACATGGTGTTCCTTGTTGACCTTTGCACCGAGTCTAGTGCGGGCCGCCTTGCAGGTGAACGAATGTTTTCGAGAATGGATATAGCAAAAACCGCGTTGCTGCCTCACCGTCGCGTGTTTTGTTCTGGTATTTATTTTTTCGCAGGCCTACAATCAAAACGCTCCCCGGGGAACATCATGCATCCACTTGTCAGGCTCCCAGTCTGTGCACTGGCAGTCATCGCCGCTCTGGCCCACGCCCAAGCCGCGCCGATCACCTTGCGCGTGCTGGCGCAGGAAAGTATTCCACCCAAGTGGATCGTGGGCAGCGGCAAAATGACGGGCCTGTGTCCCGATATCCTGGCCGCGATTGAAAAAGTGGAACCAGGGCTGCGCTTCGCGCGCGAGCTGGAAACGCGCTCCTTGCCTTTCCTCAAACAGGGCCTTGCCAGCGGCGCTATCGATGGCGCCCGCGCCCTGCTCGAGAGCGAACGGCGGCGCCAGATTGCCGTCATCGCCGGCCCGCCCCTGTACACCGTCAAGCACCGGCTTGCCGCGCGCCGCGGCGACAGGACGACGGTTTCGAGCATGGCCGAGCTGCGCCTCAAGCCGCTGATCAACACGCCGCGCAGCGCAGCCTACGCGGCGCAGCTGCGCACGCTGGGCCTGCAGGTTGACGACAGCAACTGGGTCGTCAAGGAAGAGCCGATCTATTTTCATGTCAGCCGCAAGACGCCCCTGGGGGCGCGCCAGTTGCTCGACAGGGCGCTCTTTACGCTCAGAAACAATGGCGAACTGGCCCGCATCCACGCCAGCTGGGCGCGTGCGCGTTGAGCGAACGGCCATCGCGAAATAGCGCAAAAAGGGCGGTGGGCTTTGGCAAGCCGCACGGCTCTGGTCATTGAATCAACATTAAAACCAACACTTGTTCGGCAGGGCGCTGTATTCCTTGTTGAGTGTTCGTTATCGCACGTTCGATTCGGGTAAAACGCACGTATAAGTGGACGAGCTGGCCGGCAAGGTCAGCCGACCTCAACTTACGCGTTAAACCTGGATCGAGAGAAGAGCATGCTGCCCCGTGAAGCCCAACCGGATCAACTTGTCGCGTTACTGCGCCGTGTCGGCGGCGGCGACGCGCGCGCCTTTGGCCAGCTGCATGCCTTGTCGTCGCGCCGCCTGCTGCGTTTTGCCGGCCGCATCGTCCAGTCGCGCGACATTGCCGAAGAAGTGGTGCAAGAGAGCTTTCTGGCCATCTGGCGCGATGCACGCCGTTTTGACTGCGCACGCGCGGCGCCCATGACATGGATGAGCACGATCGTGCGCAACAAGGCCATCGATTGCGTGCGCGCCAACGCGCGCCGTGAACACCTGACCGATCACGACAGCCACGACGCCGCCTCGGCCAGCATCGACCTGGCGGGCGGGCCGTGCGAGGCCGCCGAGCAAGCCGAGCGCGAGCGCCAGCTCGCCGCCGGCATTGCGACGCTGGGCATGCTATCGCGTCAGGCGATCGAACTGGCTTTTTTTCATGACATGACGCACCACGAAGTGGCCATGGAAATGACCATCCCGCTGGGTACGGCGAAAACCTGGATCAGGCGCGGCTGCCGGCAGATCCGGCGCCACCTTGAGCAGTCGTCGCATGCCATGGCAAGCGCATGCGGCGCGCGCGCAGCGTGACTACGGGCGACGAGATGCCGCTCAGCGCCCGCCCGAGACGTCGATGAAGGTGCCCGTCGTGTACGACGCTTCGCTTGATAGCAGCCACAAGGCGGCCTGCGCTACTTCGCCCGGCTGGCCGCCGCGCTGCATGGGCACCGACGCTTGCAGGCGCGCGACGCGGCCCGGTTCGCCGCCGCTGGCATGCATGGCGGTGTCGATCAGGCCGGGGCGCACGCCGTTGACGCGGATGCCTTCGTGCGCCACTTCGCGCGACAAACCCGTGGTCAAGGCATCGACGGCCGCCTTGGACGCGGCGTAGTCGACATATTCGCCGGCCGAGCCCAGCACCGCGGCGCGCGACGATATATTCACGATGGCGCCGCCCGCGCCGCCATGCCGGGTTGACATGCGCAGCACCGCCTGGCGCGCGCACAAAAAGCTGCCGGTGACGTTGGTGGCCAGGATGCGGTTGATGCGCGCGCTATCCATCTGGTCGACCCGCATCTGGCGCGACAGCATGCCGGCATTGTTGATCAATGCGCTCAGCGTGCCGAAGCGCTCGTCGAGCCGGGCAAACAGGTTTTCCACGGCGCTTTCGTCGGCTACGTCAGCCTGCACGGCCATCGCTTCGCCGCCCCCCTGCGCGATGGCGGCCACCACGGCCGCGGCGGCGGCATGGTCGGTCCGGTAATTGACGCACACTTGGTAGCCGCGCCTGGCGGCCAGCAGCGCACAGGCGGCGCCGATGCCGCGCCCCGCGCCCGTGATAAGGATAATTTTTTGCATGGCGTCAGTCTATACCGGCCAGGGCCCAATGGGTGTTTGGAGTCAAGCAGCATCAGGCGCCGGCCGCCAGCGAGGCCGACAAGGCCAGCATGATGGTGCCGGCGATGCCGTCGATCCACTTCCAGGCAAGCGGCTTGGCGAACAGGCGCGACAGGCGGGTCGCGCCGTAGCCTAGCGACGTGAACCAGATTGCCGACGAACAGACCGCCCCCGCCACGAAGGATGGCCGCCCGGGGGCGGGAAAGGCGGCGCCGATTGCACCCAGCAACACCACCGTGTCGAGGTAGACGTGGGGGTTGAGCAGCGACAGCGCCAGCACCTGCAGCAAGGCTTGGCGGCGCGTGGTGCGCACCTGGTCGAGCGCCACCTGCATGGCGCCGTCGGCGAACACGGCGCGCCAGCTGCGCAAGCCGTACCACAGCAGGAACGCGGCGCCGCCCCATTTGGCCACCGACAGCAGCGTGGGCGAGGACTGGATCAACGTACCGGCGCCGGCCACGCCCAAGGCGATCAGGACGGCGTCGATCAAGATGCAGGTGACGATGGTCAAGCCCACGTGCTGGCGCCGGATGCCGGTGCGCAGCACGTGGATATTCTGGGCGCCGATGGCCATGATCAGGCCTGCGGCGACGCCGGAGCCGTTCAGGAAAATGGTGAGGTCGAACATGGTGTCTGCCTGTCAGCGTGGTCAATGACAGTCATTTTGCCGTCCAGCAGGCGGCAAACATAGGCAATTTAATTTATCTCAGTATAATTAAGATTCGTTAATGTTGGAGGCATGGCATGCTCGATGCTCGCAAGGGGGAAGCGCTGCTGGCCGTGATCGACAGCGGCAGTTTCGAACAGGCGGCCGTGCGGCTGCACCTGACCGCGTCGGCCGTGTCGCAGCGGGTCAGCGCGATGGAGAGCGAGCTGGGCATGCCGCTGATCATCCGCAGCAAGCCGTGCCGGGCGACGGCCGCCGGCCAGCGCCTGGTGCAATATCTGCGCCGGGCGCGCCTGCTGGAAGACGAATTCATCGCCGACAGCGGCGAGAACGCGGCGCGCCCGCTCAGCGTGGCGCTGGCAGTCAACAACGACACGCTGGCCACCTGGCTGCTGCCGGGCCTGGCCGACTTCCTGATCCGCGAATACATCCTGCTCGACATCATGCTCGACGACCAGGACCACACCTACACCTTGCTCGCGCAGGGGTTGGCGCTGGCCGGCGTGTCCAGCCACGCCGAGCCGCTGCGCGGCTGCGAGGTGCAGACGCTGGGCGTGATGCGCTACCGATTGCTGGCCAGTCCCGCCTTCGCACGGACCTGGTTTCCCGACGGCTTGCAGCGCGAAGCGGCGCGCGTGGCCCCGCTGATGGTGTTCGACCGCAAGGACACACTGCAATCGGACTTTTTGCTGCGCGAGCTGGGCTTGCCGCCGGGAAGTTACCCCTGTCATTACATGCCTGCCAGCGATGCCTTCGCCAACGCGGTGCGGTTGGGGCTGGGCTACGGCATGATTCCCGAGCAGCAGTATGCAAACGACGTGGAGGAGGGCAAACTGGTCGACCTGGCGCCCGACAAACCGACTGACGTGATGCTGTACTGGCATTCCTGGCGCGTACAGTCGCCCAAGCTCGAGCGCCTCAGCGCGCAGGTGGTCGCCGCCGCCCGCGCAGTCTTGCTGCAATGACCGTCAAGGCGAGTTTTACCTTTATTCTTCCTCAGTGACGATCGCAAATTTGCCGGACAACAGCTTATGGATCGGGCACTTGTTCGCCACCGCCGTCATGCGCGCCCGCTGTGCGTCGTCCAGCTGGCCCACGTAATGGATGTGCCGCGTGAAGACGTAGGCGCCGTCCTGTTGCTCGTGCTCTACGCGGACCTGGACATCCTGCAAGTCGAATTGCTTGTGGCGCGCATACAGCGTGACGGTCAGCGCGGTGCAGGCGCCAAGCGACGCGGCCAGCAAGTCGTGCGGGGCGGGGCCGGTATCTTCGCCGCCAAACTCCACCGGTTCGTCGGTGAGCACCTGGTGCGCTCCGATCTCGATGACGTGCTGCAGCTTGCCGGCGCCGCGATGAACCTTGATTTCCATGTCCAGCTCCTGGTCGGGATATTGACCTATTATCCAACATGTACGCGCTGTCAAGGCCTCATCAGCTTGCGCAGCCAGTCGAGCAAGATCAGCGGCAGCAGTTCCGGGCGCGGCAGCAGCGCATAGTGCTGCGGCCCGAACACCAGCGGCAGGTAGTTTGCCGCTTGCCGGTCGACCGTCAGGCAAAACGGCGCAATGCCTTGCAGGCGCGCCTCGGTCACGCTCTGGCGCATGTCTTCGACGCCGTAGCGCCCTTCATACTCGTCCACATCGTTCGGCTTGCCGTCCGAGAGCAGCAACAGCAGCCGATGCTCGGCCGGCTCGGCCATCAGCACGGCAGACGCATGGCGAATGGCGGCCCCGGCGCGGGTATATTTTTCCGGCTCAAGGCCGGCAATGCGCTGCGCTACCGTGCTGTCATAGCGCTCGCCGAAGTCCTTGATTTTGCGCACCACCACGCCCTGCGGCCCCTGGCCCGAGAATGCCTGCACGCAAAAGCGTTCGTCCATGCCGTCGAGCGCGATGCACACCAGCAGCAGCGCCTCGCGCTCGATATCGATCACGCGCCGGTTCTGTGCAATCCAGCCATCGGTGGAGCCGCTCACGTCCACCAGCAGCATGACGGCCATGTCGCGCCGTGCGCGCCGCTCCGACTGGTACAGGCGCTGCGCCAGCGGCAGCCCGGCGCGCAAGTCCGCCTGGCTGTCGGCCCAGGCTTGCATGTCGATCTCGGCGCCGTCGAGCTGCTTGCGCAGGCGCGTGCTCTGCGCGCGCAACAGCTCGAAACGGCGCCGGATCTCGCGCAGCATGGCGCCGCGCTCGGCCAGAATCTGCTCCACCCATTGCCGTGGCCCCGGCGCCGCGCTCGACAGCAGCACAGTGGCGCCGGGTTCGCGGTAAGCCTGGCTGCGATAATCCCATTCGGGATAGTGGCGCTGCTCGGCGTCAGCTTGCGCGGCGCCGGCGCCGGCCCCGGCCTGGCGGACAGCCGCTTCGGGCGGATCGTCCGACAGCAGCACTTCTTTCGGCGGTGCGGGCGAACTGACCAGGCGCGCCTCCGGCAGTTCGGCCAGCGAGTCGGCAAAGTCTTGGGCGGCGCTGGTGGCATCGCGGTCGGTCGGGCGCTGCAAACCCATCGGGTCTTCGGCCTGCTCGTGCGGCTGCGCAGTCTGCACCATGGATGGGCCTGGCGGCCCGTCTTCGTCTTCGTCCTCGCCTGGCGGGCGAACAGTTGGACGACGCGCCAGACGGGCGGCGCGCGGCGCGCCCCCTGCGGCGTCCTCGGCGTGCTCCGCAAGTCCGGTTTGCGCGGGCGCGCCTGGCGCCGCTCGCAACTGGCCGCTCCAGCAATCGATAAATAGCACGCGTCCGCGCACGCTGCCTACCGACGCGCCCAACATGCGATGCAGTTGTCGGGCCTGGTCCAGCACCTCGCCCGCCGTGGCAGGAAGGCGCAAGCCGCCGGTGTCGAGACCGGGTACGCTGGCGCTCGGCAAGGGTGCCCCGGGCGCGGCGTTCAGCACGGCGCGCACCAGCCGTTCAAGCACCTGCAGCGCAGGCGCAAAGGCCGACAACGGTGGCCGCTCGCGCAGCGCGCGGGCGCGCGTGGCCGCAAGTGGCGCGGCCATGCCGGGCAGCAGGCGCACCAGCGCATCGTCGGCCGCGCGCGCTTCGAGCACCAGAAACAGTGCTTGCAGCAAGGGGGAAGCATCAAACGGACAGTGCAGGGCGCTGCCACGCACGGCGCGCATGGCTTGCTGCAGCATCACGACCCGGTAACGCTGGGTTGCCACCGCGTCGTTCAAGTCCGCGCCAAAGCTGGCCGGCAGCCAGATGCTGTATCCGTCCGTGCAGGGCAAGGCGGCGCCCTGGGCCGGCGCCTGGCCGCGCAGAAACAGCTTGTTGAGCCAGGTCGGCGGCGCGGGTGTCTGCGCCACGCGCACGGTAAAATTGCGGCCGAACACGGCGCTGGCAAGCAGGTCGAGGCGCGCGGCCATGTCATGCAGCGCAAGCGGGCGCGGTGCAGATGCGGATGCCGAGGCGCGATGGCGCTGCCACATGGCGCGTACGAAAACCGTGGCGTGGCGCGCCGCATCGGTAATAACGTCTTCCGCCTCGGCCATGGCCGGCTAGACGAAGCTGGCGTCGACCAGGTCGCGCATGGCGGCGACCAGCGAAGGCTCGTCCGACAGCGGCGCCACGATCGCCGCGTAGCAGGCCTGGTGCACGGCAATCCCGCTGCTTGCAAGGCGCGCCGCGGCAATCAGCAGGCGCGTGCTGGGCACTTCGGCCAGGCCGCGGTCTTGCAGGGTGCGCAGGCGCCGCCCGAGTGTCACCAGCGCGTGCGCCAGGCTGTATGGGGCGCCGCCTTCACGCTCGACGATGGCCGTTTCCTGCTCTTGCGATGGAAACGCAAAGTCGAGTGCGACGAAACGCTGGCGCGTGCTCGGCTTCATGTCCTTGAGCATGCGCTGGTAGCCCGGGTTGTAGGAAACCACCAGCTGAAAACCGGGCGCGGCAGGCAGCAGTTCGCCGGTCTTGTCAATCGGCAGCATGCGCCGGTGGTCGCTCAGCGGATGGATCACCACCACCGTGTCCTGGCGCGCTTCCACCACTTCGTCGAGGTAGCAAATTGCCCCTTCGCGCACTGCGCGCGTGAGCGGGCCGTCGTGCCATTCGGTGCCCTGGGCGCCGATCAGGAAGCGCCCGACCAGGTCGCTCGCGCTCAAGTCGTCATGGCAAGAGATGGTAATCAACGGCCGGTCCAGGCGCCAGGCCATGTACTCGACAAAGCGGGTCTTGCCGCAGCCGGTCGGCCCTTTGAGCATGACGGCCAGCTGGCGCGCATGGCACTGTTCGAACAGGGCTACTTCGCCGCCGCTGGGCAGGTAATACGGCGCTTCGGCGCGCGCTGCGAGGTCGAGGTCGAGGTCGGGGTCGATGCGATCGTTCAAGTCAGGCGCCCCTGGCCTGGACCGGACGCAAGGCCGGTTCCGGTTCGGTCGACACCTCGAACCGTGGCGCGTGGCGGAAGAAATCGATGATGAACAAGGCGACCCCGACGGCAAAAATGGAGCCGGTGATGATCAGCATGACGAAGTGGATCTGGATTTTCAGTTGGGTGTCGAGAAAACCAAGGCCCATGATGCGCTCCAGGTAGACCTGGCCGATGCCCGCCGTGGCAAACGAGAGCGTCATGCCGAACATGCCGCCCAGCTGCAGCCAGAACGACCAGTAGCCCATGGCAGTGCCCTCTTCGGGGCGGCGCGTGAGCGATGGCGCGGCGTAGGTAATCATGGCCAGCACGATCATGGCATACGCGCCGTAAAAGGCGGCGTGCCCGTGCATGGCGGTAATCAAGGTGCCATGGGTCCACTTGTTCACTGACGGAAAAGTATGGGCCAGGCCCAGCAGGCCGGCGCCAAACAGCGTAAACACGGCGCTGCCCACCGTCCAGTGCAGGGCCAGCTTGTTGGGGTGCGCCATGCCGGAACGGCGGATGGTGGAGTACGCAAAGATGGCCATGCCGATCAGCGCCAGCGGTTCAAGCGCGCTGAAAAAGCCGCCCAGTGGCAGCCAATAGCTCGGCACGCCCACCCAATAGTAGTGGTGGGCCGTACCCAGCACGCCGGCGATGAACACCAGGCCGACGATTACATACAGCCACTTTTCCATCACTTCGCGGTCGGCGCCGGAAAGCCGGATCAGCAGGTAGGCCAGAAAGCCGCCCTGGATCATTTCCCATACGCCTTCCACCCACAAATGGATGGTCCACCAGCGGTAGTAGATCGACACGGTATAGTTTTCATAGTGCAGCAAGGCGGGCAGATACAGCAGCGCGGCCAGGCCCAGGCCGCCGATCAGCACGCCTTCGGAGGTGGTCAGGCGGCCCGCCTTGCGGATCGTCATGCCAATGTTATAGAGGAACATCAGCATCACGATGACGATGACGATCTTGTGCGGCAGCGGCTGTTCCAGCAGCTTGTTGCCGGTGCCAAAGCGAAACAGGTAACCGATGATGGCGGTTACCCCCATCAGCACCCACAAAACAAGCTGGATGTAAGCCAGCTTGGTGCTGTGCAGTTCGGTGCGCGACTCGTCCGGCACCATCCAGTAGGTCGCGCCCATGAACCCGGCCAGCACCCAGACGATCAAGAGGTTGGTGTGGATCACCTTGGTGACGTCGAAAGGCAGGATATACAGCAGGGGATCCGGTCCCAGGTACTTGGTGGCGGACAGCAGGCCGAACACCAGCTGCAAGCCGAACAGGGCAAGGGCCACGGCAAAATACCAGTAGGCGACGGATTGCGACTTGTATCTCATGGCAAGACTCCAGCAGGGGCATCGGTTACAACCGGCATGGCGGGGCCATGGCGCTTGCGGTTCGGGTTATTTCAGGGAAGTCAGGTAAGCGGTCAACTGCTCGATCTGCCCCGGCGTCAGGGACTTGCCATAGGTGTCGGGCATGAACGAGACGCCATTGGCCGAATACATGGCGCCGGAGATTAGGTGGGCGCTGGGATTGCGCACCGATTCGGCGATATAGCCGGCAACGTCGGTCGCCTTGCCCTTGTAGGCGCCGCCCGCGAGCATGGCCTCGGTGCGCGCGACCAGACCGGCAAGCGAAGGGCCGGCCATGTTCACCCCGGGCGCGATCGAGTGACAGGCGGCGCAGGCCGGGGTGGCACTGCGAAACACCCGTTCGCCAAGCGCAATCGGATTGTCGCCGCCTTTGACCGGCCGCGCCGCCGGCGGTGCGCCGGCCTGTGCCACTGCAGTGCTCTGGCCCACGCCAAGATCGGTGCCGGGGAAAGTCGATCCGGTGACCAGCAGCGGGCGCGGCGGCCAGTTCTGGTTGTCGACATTGCTGATCCAATCGAGAAAGGCGATCAGGTCGCTGATGTCGCGTTCGCTCAAGTCTTGCTTGGGCATCAAACGCCGGTGCCGCGTTTCGTCGTAGAACTTGGACGGGTCGCGCATGTAGGCCGTCAGATAAGCGTTGCCGCGCAGCTTGGTGATCTTGGTCAGGTCAGGCGCGTAGTACGCACCTTCGCCAAACACGGTGTGGCAGTTGATGCAATTGTTGTTGTGCCACACATCCTTTCCCCGGCTGACCTCGGCGGTGATCTTGTCCGCGTTGGTCAGCTTGCCGAACTGGCGGTGGCTGTCGATGGTCAGACCAATGAAAGCGACGACGGCCAGCAGCGACGATCCGATCGCAAACAGGCGTGCTTGACGTTTGTTCATGGAGCCCGCTACACGCTGATTGCAGGCCAATATTTAGCGGCCGTAAAGGCGGCGTAGGCCATGGCTGCCAGCATCAGCGCCACCACCACGTAGGCAAACAGCTTGATCGAAACGGACCATCGTTGCATGCGACCTCCATGAGAATCCGGGTCAAGCTTATCACTTGCGCATTTTTTTTCGGCGCCGTTTTCAATCGTGCGGTGAGCATGAACAACAGAAAATGATCGCGCTACGGCGCGCTTAAAGGCGCATGGCGTTCAAACATGCGTCGAGGCCAGCATGCGCGCCAGCGGATTGTCGGCCCGCAGGCGCTCCTTCCACCAAGTGAGCGCAGCGCCCGTTTCGCCACTGCGCCACGCCAGGTACAGCGTTTCATCGGGCTTGCTTTCTTCGACCGCCTTTTCCACCAGTAGGCCGCGCGCGATGTCGTCGCGCACCCAGTTCTCCGGTAAAAAGCCGAAGCCGATGCCGGCGCGCTGGAACTGGTATTTGGTCAACATGTCGGGCACGGCCAGCGTGTCCTGGCCGAACAGCAGGCCAACGGTGCGTGGTTGCAGCAGGCGCGCCGAGTCGGCCACGGATATCGCGCGGTGGTGGCTCAGGTCGGCTTTGCCGAGGGGGTGGGTCACGCCCGCCAGCCGATGGTCTGGGGCCACGACAAAGACGAACGACACCGTGCCCATCGGCTCGGCAGTGTAACCGCCGCCGGACGGGCCGGCGCCCGCCGCGCCGATCAACAGGTCGGCGCGCCGCTCGAGCAGCGCTTCCCAGGTGCCGGACAGCTCTTCCTTGCCGATGCGCAGGCGGGTCTGGTCGGCAATGTCGTAGAACGCGGCAATGTCGCCCAGCAGGCCTGCGGGCGAGAGCATCGAATCGATTGCGATGGTCAGTTCGGTTTCCCAGCCGCATGCCACGCGCCGCACGCGCGCTTCCAGGTCGCTGGCCGCCTTGAGCAGGTAGCGGCCTTCCTTGAGCAATTCTTCGCCGGCGCTGGTGAGCGCCACGCGCGGCCCGAAGCGTTCAAACAGCTTGACGCCCAGGTCTTCCTCCAGCTTGGTGACGGTGTAGGAAATGGTCGAGGGGACGCGGAACAGTTCCTTGGCAGCGGCGGCGAACGAACCGCGGCGCGCGATCGTGTCGACGGTGAGCAAGGCATCGAGGCTGAGTTTTAACATGGCAAATTCTACAATACAAAATCGCGATGCCATGTCATGCATTCCAGGTTGACGGGGAGCAGCTTCGTTTATACAGTAGGTTTTTTTGCGAGGTTGGCCCATGAACATGAACGCCCAAGACGCGCGCGCATTCCTGCAAGGCTTGTTTGGCGCGGCCGTGGACGCGGTCGGCGCGGCGCGCTGCCTGCCGCCCCATTTACCGCGGCCGCCCGAGCAGGGCCGCACGCTGGTGCTGGGCGCGGGCAAGGCCGCCGCCGCCATGGCGCGCAGTGTGGAACTGCACTGGCAGGGCGCCTTGTCCGGCCTGGTCGTCACGCGCTACGGCCATGGCGCGCCGTGCCAGACGATCGAGGTGGTGGAGGCGGCCCACCCGGTGCCGGACGCGGCAGGCAGGAACGCGGCGGCGCGCATGCTGGCGCTGGCCGGCGCGCTGACCGAACATGACCTGGTGCTGTGCCTGGTGTCGGGCGGCGGCTCGTCGCTGCTGGCGCTGCCCGCGCCCGGCGTCACGCTCGAACACAAGCAAGCCATCAACCGCGCGCTGCTCAAGAGCGGCGCGCCGATTGCGGCAATCAATTGCGTGCGCAAGCACCTGTCGGCGATCAAGGGCGGGCGCCTGGCGCTGGCCTGCGCGCCGGCGCGCGTGGTCACGCTGCTCGTTTCCGATGTCCCGGGCGACGACCCGGGCACCATCGCCAGCGGCCCCACGCTGCCTGACCCGACCACTTGCGCCGATGCGCTGGCCGTGCTGCGCGAATACGGGATCGCTACCCCGCCCGAGGTGCGCGCGCATCTTGAATCCGGTGCCGGCGAGACGCCCAAGCCGGGCGCGCCTGGCTTTGAACGCAATAGCGTGCAGGTGATCGCGGCGGCCAAGGATGCACTGGCGGCCGCTGCCGCGTTCGCGCGCGCTGCCGGCATCACGCCCCTCATCTTGTCTGACGCGATCGAGGGCGAGGCGCGCGCGGTGGCGCTCGAACATGCCGTCCTCGCGCGCCGGGTCGCGCGCCCGGTCGCGCTCCAACTCGCGCGGCCGTGCGTGATTTTGTCGGGCGGCGAAACCACGGTGACCGTGCGCGGCACGGGCCGCGGCGGGCGCAACGCCGAGTATTTGCTGAGCCTGGCGCTAGCCCTGGACGGCGCGCGCGGGGTGTACGCGATTGCCTGCGACACCGACGGCATCGATGGCTCCGAGGACAATGCCGGGGCCGTGTGCGGGCCCGATACGCTGGAGCGCGCCGCCGCGCTCGGCCTGGATGGGCGCTCGCTGCTGGAAAACAATGACGCCTACACCTTTTTTGCTGCGCTGGGCGACCTGGTGGTGACCGGCGCCACGCGCACCAATGTGAACGACCTGCGCGCGCTGCTGGTGCTGTAAGCTCTGCCTACTACAGAAGAGCGCACAGGAGAGCGGCATGTCGATACTGGAACATTTTTTCAAGCTGAAGGAAAACGGCACGGACGTGCGGACCGAACTGCTGGCCGGCCTGACGACCTTCCTGACGATGGCTTACATTATCTTCGTCAACCCATCGATCCTGGGCGACGCCGGCATGCCCAAGGATGCGGTATTTGTCGCCACCTGCCTGGCCGCCGCGCTGGGCACGCTGATCATGGGCCTGTATGCCAATTACCCGATTGCGCTGGCGCCCGGCATGGGCTTGAACGCCTATTTTGCCTACGTGGTCGTGAAGGGCATGGGGCTGCCGTGGCAGGTGGCGCTCGGTGCGGTGTTCATTTCGGGCTGCCTGTTCATTCTGGTGAGCGTCTTCAAACTGCGTGAAATGATCGTCAACGGCATTCCGCGCGCCATCCGCACCGCCATCACGGTGGGCATCGGCATGTTCCTGGGCCTGATCGCGCTGCGCAGCGCCGGCATCGTGGTGGCCAATCCGGCCACGCTGGTGGGCGTGGGCGATCTGCACCAGGCCAGCGCCTTGCTGGCCATTGCCGGCTTTTTCATCATCGTCGCGCTCGACAAACTGCGCGTCAAGGGGGCGATCTTGATCGGCATCCTGCTGGTGACGGTGCTCAGTTTTTTCTTTGCCGGCAACAAGTTCAACGGCGTGGTGGCGCCCATTCCCCTGATCGACGCCACGCTGTTCAAGCTCGACATCATGGGCGCGCTGTCGGTCGGCATCCTCAACGTGGTGCTGGTGTTCTTTCTGGTGGAACTGTTCGACGCGACCGGCACCCTGATGGGTGTTGCCAGCCGTGCCGGCCTGCTGGTCAACGGCAAGATGGAACGGCTGAACAAGGCGCTGCTGGCCGACAGCGTGGCCATTGCCGCCGGGGCCGTGCTGGGCACCTCGAGCACGACGGCGTACATTGAAAGCGCCGCCGGCGTGCAGGCGGGCGGGCGTACGGGCTTGACTGCGGTTGCGGTCGCCTTGCTGTTCCTGGCCTGCCTGTTCATTTCGCCGCTCGCCTCCGTGGTGCCGGCCTATGCCACCGCGCCCGCGCTGCTGTACGTGGCTTGCCTGATGCTGCGCGAACTGGCCGACATCGACTGGAGCGACAGCACCGAAAGCGTTCCCGCCGCCATTGCCGCGCTGACGATGCCGTTCACCTATTCAATTGCCACGGGCGTGGCGTTCGGCTTCATTTCCTACGCGGCGCTCAAGCTGCTGACGGGGCGCGCGCGCGAAGTGCGGCTGGTCGTCTGGGTCATTGCCGCCGTGTTCCTGTTCAAGTTCGCTTACCTGGGCGCCGGGTAGGTGCGCGCGCCGGGCGCTGCTTGCCGACGAACGCGGCGACCCGATCCAGCACCACGGGCGCGACGGTTTCGTCAATCGTCCCATATTCGGGTTCCGCGCCGGTCAGCGCCGTTTGCAGGGCGTGGTTTATCGACGGCAGTATGGCCGATTCCACGTGACGGTTGCCGCCCGCCTTGAGCGAGGCAACAATGCCGGCCAGGCTCTCGACCGGCACTTGGTGGTCGATGCTGCCGTTCAAGGCCAGCACGGGTACCTTGACGGCGCGCCAGTTGTCGTCTGGATTGGCCATCAGGATCACGCGCAGCGCCGGTTCGCCTGCCATCGAGAGTGAAAGCGTACCGTTGGTCATCTTGTATTTCGTGATCAATTCCTGGTCCGACGCCGGCAGGGCACTGCGCATCGCCTTGAGCGCCGCGATCCGCGCTGCGGGGTCGGTGTTGGCGATTGACGATGTCATAAAACGTGCCGACGTAGGCTGCCAGGCGATCCTGCTCGGCGGGAGTGGCGCCCCGGTCCTTGGCCGCCAGCCGGTCTTGCAAGACGATCAATTGTTTGCCGGGCAGTCCAACCCCGGCCAGCGAGACGAGGAAGTCGACCGATTGCGGGTAGGCGGCAGCGATTGCGGCGGCGATCATCGGGCCTTCGCTATGCCCGATCAAGCCGACTTTCCCGAACTGCTTGCGCGCGCGCATCGCGTCGACGACGGCATGCACATCCTCGGTCAGTTGCGCCTGGGTGTGGTTGGCAAAGTCGCCGGTGGAGCGCGAAATGCCGCGTTTGTCGAAGCGCAGCACGGCGATGCCCCGGCGCGCCAGATGGTCGGCCAGTACGGCAAACGTGCGGTGCCCCGCGTTTTCTTCGTTGCGCGTTTGCGGCCCGCTGCCGTGCACCAGGATCACCAGCGTCGGCTTGCTTGTGCGCGGCAAAGAAAGCGTGGCGCCCAGCATCACACCGTCATTGCTTGGAATCGATAACGTTTGTTCCAGGTAGGGGAAGGGCGCGACAGGCGTTTGCGGCCGGGTTTTGTTGGGGAACTGCGCCACTGGCGTTAGCTTGTCGACAAGATAGGTTTCGCCGCCTTGCTTCCACTCGCCCTCGAAGTGATCGTCAACCCAGGTCAAGGTCATCTGGGCAAAAGTCAGGTCGAGCTCTGCGGTATTGCCGTCCTCGCTGATGCGGGCGACGGGAATGTCGTAGCTGCCCTGGTCCGGACTTGCATAGCTGGCCTAGGTCGAGCCGTCGGCCCGGGTGAAGATCTCGAGGCCGCTTTTTAGCGTCGGGCCCTGCGGAATGTTCAATTCACCCAGCCAGTTCCCGGGGTGCTCCTTGAGCACGCCTGCGTGGGCATTGGCGTGCAGGGCAGACAGGGCAAACAGCAACGCGAGTGGCTTCAGGGCGTGCAGCACGGGCTTCATAAAGATCCTTGTGATATGGTGAGGTAGCACACCATAACATCGGTCAATAACATTTTCAATCACTTTGCACGATGCGCCATGCCAGTCACTAAAACGGCATATATTGCGTTTGGACAGTATGTGTGCTGAAGGAAATTCGATACTGAAGTTGAGCGCGGCAAGGGCGGTGCTCCTGGACCCAGTCAGGCTGAACAAAACCCAACGGAAAGCGAGGGTTGTCATGGCTAACACGACGCACCCATCCAAGCAGCAAGTGCGCGCCTATTTGCAACGCCGCTCCCACGATCCCAAGCCGCCGCCAACGCCCGATGAAATCCGACGCGAACTGGGCTGGCAACTGGTCAAGCTTGCGCTCATCCGATCATGACGCGCTCGGCGTCGCGAGGTGTCGCTTAGGCCGGCAGCGTGTGCAACAGCTTGTCTTGCCTGAGCAACTTCTCAAATTCCGGCGCCGATACTGCTTGCGAAAACAGATAGCCTTGCGCAAAGTCGCAAGTGGCCTCGCGCAGCCAGTCGCGCTGCTCGGCCGTTTCAACCCCTTCGGCGATGACTTTCAAGCCCAGCTTATGGGCCATCATGATGATCGTTTCGACGATTGTGCGGCTGTCTTCGTTGGTGGTCATGTCGCGTACAAAAGACTGATCAATCTTGAGGTAGTTCACATGAAATTTTTTTAGGTACGCCATCGACGAATGGCCAGTGCCGAAGTCATCAATGGCTAGCTGAACGCCGGCCGCTGTTAAATTGCTGAGCCGCTCCATTACGCACGGCGAGTCGCACAGCAAGATGCCCTCGGTAATTTCAAACGAGATCTGTGCCAAGCCAAGCGAGGCGAAATGGGTGTCGAGTACTTTCATCGGTTCCTTGCTCATGAATTCAATTGGCGAACGGTTGACGCTGATTTGTATGGATTCGCCGAACATCAGACGCCATGCGTTCGCATCGGCCAGCGCTTCGCCCAGCACCCACTCGTCAATGCCGCCAATTAATCCGGTTTCCTCCGCCAAACTGATGAATTCGTCGGGAAACACCAGACCATTTTGCGGATGATGCCAGCGCACCAGGGCTTCTGCCTTCAAGATGCGCCCGCTGACGAGTTCGACAATGGGCTGGTAATACACCGACAATTGGCGCAGCGGCAGCGCAAAGCGCAGCGCGTCGAGTGTCTTCAGGCGCGCCCAGGCAGCCTCCTGCATGGCGCTGGTGAAAAAGTTAAATTGGCCGCGTCCCGCTTTTTTTGCTTCGTACATCGACTGGTCCGCATTTTTGATCAGGTCTTCGGCCGTGTTGGCATCCTGCGGAAACAAAGTAATGCCCACGCTGGCGGAAATCTGGATGTCCTTGCCGCAAACAAGGTAGGGTCTGGCCAGTTCGTCAATGATTTCGCGCGCGATCAGTTCGACGTTGACCAGCGTATTGATGCCGCTAAGGATGACGGTGAACTCGTCGCCGCCGATGCGCGCTACCATGTCGGTCTCGCGCACGCTGACGCTGATCCGCTGGGCGGCCAGCTGCAGCAGCTGGTCGCCGGCGTCGTGGCCCAGCCGGTCGTTCACTTCCTTGAAACCGTCGAGGTCGATGAAAAACAGCGCGATCGGCAAGCCAGTGCGCGTGGAGCGTTTAATTTCCCGCGCCAGCTGGTCGCGGAACAGGCTGCGATTGGGCAAACCTGTCAGTTGGTCATAGTGGGCCAGGCGGCGGATTTCATTCTCGCCTTTTTTACGCTGGGTAATATCGCGCAACACCCGCACGAACTGGGCCGCCACGCCGTCCGTGTCGAACACGGGTGTGATCGACTGTTCGTTCCAGAAGGTGCTGCCATCCTTGCGATAACACAGCAACTCGCAGTGAAACGCGTGCGACGTGCGCAGCGCCTCGTCCTTGTCGCGCAGTGTTTCGCCGTTGGTATCGGGCCCCTGGAGAATGCTCGACGCACGGCCCAGCACCTCGGCGCTGGTGTAGCCGGTCATGTTTTCAAACGCGCGGTTGACGTAAGTGATGCGATGTTGCGGATCGGTGATGACTACCCCTTGGGAAATGGCGCCCAAAGCGCTGTCATGCAAACGCAAGGTTTCCAGACTCTGGCGCAGGTCTTCTTCGGTGCGCTGCTGCTCTTCAAGTGCTTTAAGCAGGCTCTGGCGCGCTTCAATCGCCGCCTCGCTGCGCTTTTGCCCGGTCAGGTCGGTGGCGACCATGCAGATCGCGTTCGGCATGCCCTCGAGGATCAATGGGCTACTCGATAACATCACCGGAACACGCCGCCTGGCGGCGGTCAGCAGGTCGAGTTCAACGCTGCGCTTGGTGCCCAGGCCGTCGGCCAACAGCGCGTGCAGGGCTCGGTGGCTGTCGCTTGCGAACCATGCCTCGATGCGCGAACCGATTACTTGATGCAGCGGCACCTCAAGCAGTTCGGCGAAGCGCCGGTTGGCATACGTGACGATACCGTCGGCGGTCAGCGTCAGCGCCCCTTCGGACATGTCTTCAATGAGCACGCGGTAAGCGTGGTCGGCGCCGCTGAGCGTGAACATCCATTCGCCTTGGCGTCCGGACACGAACAGCGCATCGACCTTGCCATTGCGAATGGCGCGCACGGTCTGCCTGAGCTGCCCCGCGCTCAGGTGGACGGTGCCGTTGCCGGCGCCGGGCACGCCGTCAAGGGCCAGCCCGGCGCCGACTGGCTTACGCGTGCCAAAGCGTGACTTGCTTGCTTTCATAATGCTTCTCTCTCCTGCAAGCCCAGCCCAAGCACGATATGGTCCGCGTTGGACATGTCGCCGATGATCATCTGCAGCGGCTGGGGCAGGCGCTTGATGAGCGACGGCAGGGCGACGATTTGCTCGCCCTGTGCGAGCTGCGGCTGCTGATACAGGTCAATCACTTCGAGCCGGTAGCGCCCGTCAAGCCTGTCAGCACAAATCTTGTGAATATTTGCCACCGCGCGTAGCGAACGCGGACCGCGGCCGGCGACGTACAGACGCAGCGTCCATTGGTCAGCATCTGGGACGGAGGCGGCATCGGCATCGCTGCGCCCGGCATTGTCACTGCCGATCTGGTTCATGGGCGGCCGTCCGTGCGCAGGTGGACCCGCTGGCGGTGGATGGTAGCCAAGTTATCCTGACTAACCAGTTCTTGCTCGATTGCGCTTAACGCTGCGGCCTCCTGGAGCGCGAAGTCGGCGCGGATGGCGGACAGGGTCGATTCCATCGCAGCCCTTTTGCTATTCAGTTCGCTCTGCATGCGGGCAATATCTTGGTCGCGCTGACGCTGGTCGGCGTTCAAGGCGATGCCGTCGGCGGTAAGGAAAAACGTGCGGATCTGATTCGAATGGGCCATGCCGCGCGATTTCAAAATCGATAGTGCCCGATTGCGTTCGCCGCCGCTCTCAAGGTCGCGCACCAGCAGCCAGGTATCGATCAGCGAGGAAATGTCGATGTCGGTCTGCTCAAGCGCTTTCCCGCCGGCGGTCAGGCTGGTAAAAAACCCCGTGATCTGCTGGCGCTTGAGCGAGTCCACCAGGCGTAGCAGCATCAGCTTGACGTCGTTGGCATTGCCGGCGTTGACGAAGCTGTTGAGCGGATCGACAATGACGACCTGCGGATCGAACAATGCTATTTGACGGAACATGATAGCCAAATGCATTTCAAGCCCGGTCAGGGTAGGACGCGACGCATGGAAGCGCAGCATTGCGCCGTCGAAGGCCGGGCGCAGGTCCAGGCCGATTGCGGCCATGTTGCGCATGATCTGGGCGGGCGACTCTTCAAACGCGAAGTACAGCACGCGCGCGCCGCGACGGCAGGCGGCGGCGAAATGGGCAGCGAAGCTGCTCTTGCCAGTGCCAGCCGTGCCCGACACCAGCACGCTGCTGCCGCGGTAATAGCCGTCCCCGCCGAGCATGTCGTCCAGACCTGCCACGCCACTGGGCACCCGTTCGACACTGGCCTCGTGCTCCAGCCCCAGCGATGTGATTGGCAGCAACGAAATGCCGTTACTGTCGATCAGGAACGGGTATTCGTTATTGCCGTGGGTAGAACCGCGATACTTGACCACGCGTAGCCGGCGCGATGAAATCAGGTTGGTGACAGGGTTGTCGAGCACGATGACGCAGTCGGACACGTATTCCTCCAGTCCCTGGCGCGTCAAGCTGCCGGCCTGATCGCCTCGCTCGCCGGTAACAATGGCCGTGACGCCCTTGTCCTTGAGCCAGCGAAACAGGCGTTGCAGCTCGGCGCGCAAGATGGCAGGGTCGTGCAGGCCCAGAAACAGCGCTTCCACCGTGTCCAGCACGACCCGCTTGGCGCCGATGCTGTCGATGGCGAAAGCGAGCCGGACGAACAGGCCTTCGAGGTCGTATTCGCCGCATTGTTCCAGTTCGCTGCGCGCCACGCGTACGAAATCGACTGCCAGCATACGCCGGGCGACCAGGTCGTCCAAGTCGAACCCGAGCGAAGCGACGTTGGTGGTGAGGTCGGCGACGGTTTCCTCGAACGCCATAAAGACGCCCGGTTCGCCAAATTCAAGCGCACCGCGCACCAGAAACTCCATTCCCAACAGCGTCTTGCCGCATCCGGCAGGTCCGCACACGAGCGTTGGACGGCCCTTGGGCAGACCGCCACCGGTCAGTTCATCCAGGCCAATAATGCCTGTCTTTGCTTTACTTAGTTGCATTTGGGAACAAACACGACTGGATACATGACCACACCTTAAAACGTGGAACCTTGACAAAGTATGACTTTTGGGTGCAGACGAAGTTCGGACAGCCGCGCAAAAAAACGGACTGCGGGCAGCGCCGCAGCGCCGCGCGTCAGGCCGGCTTGACCGGTGGCCCGTCGAGCCGAGCCATCTCGTCATAATGGGCCGCCGCCTTGGCGAAGGCCGCGTTCGGCGTGGCTGCCGCGCCGGCGCCGAATTCCTTTTGCACGGCCGCCTTGTGCTCGCCAATCCAGTGCACGGCGCGGTCGAGGTTGGCCATTTGCCGCTGCTGGCCGTGGTCCTTGGCATTAAGAAAATCAACCGTCGTCACGAAGGTATTGGCGAACGCGGTAACGGAGGCCAGCACATGGCCCCGGTCACGGGTCAAGGCGCCGTCGAGCCTGGCGTCGTCGATGGCGGCCAGGCCGGTCTTGGGATCGGTCGTGATGCCCAGCTGGGCCAGGTCGCCCTTGATGCCGACGTCGGCGCCGTTCAAGCTATAGCCGATATCGCGCCGGGTGGCAAAGCGGGCGCGCCCGGCTTCCCAGCTGCCTTCCAGGATGCCGCCCTTGTCCACTGCCGGCGCAAAACGGTTCACGCCGGCGTTGTAGCTGCTCACGAAACGGGTGAGTTCGGCCTTGATATCGGCTGCGCTGCTGCCGGGGCCCAGTGCGCCCAGTTGTTTGGCCGCCGCCTGTTCGCTCACCAGGCTGTGGCGCATTTCCCCCAGTTCCGAAAACTGCGCCTTGAAGGTCACTTCGACGCGGTTGAGCACCGTCACCATGTTCTGGCCGGGGCGGCTGAAGTTGCCGGCCGCGTCGAGCGCCGTGGGCGTCGTTGAGGTTGGCAACTGGTCCTGGCGCAGCGACGCGCTGAACTGGTCCATCAAATTGCCGAACGAGGGCATGCCGGCAAGCGGATCGCCGCTGTTATCTGACGCGCCGCCGCGCTCGAACAGGGCGTTACCCAGTCCGTTGGAAAAGCGCGCATCGCCAGCGGCGCGCCCGAGCGGGTCAAATTCCCAGGAGGAACTCGGCTTGTCGAACAGCGACGTGACGCCTTGGCCCTTGAACAGGGCTATTTGCGAAGCAAGTTTGGACAGATCGACGGACATGATGGCTCCTGAACAAGGCGTATTTCTGATGTGAAACTTCAGCATACGCCTGTTGGGGCCTGGTTCAATTGAAAATGGTAAGCAAAACCGGTGGCTTGAGCGGCGCCGTTTAGCGGCGCGCGGCGAGCAGCCCAGTGCCGGCGGCGGCCAGCAGCGCCGCGCAACTGCGGTTGAAAATGCGCTGTCCGCGAGCGTGGGCAAACCAGCGGCGCAGGGAGACGCCCATGTAGGCGTAGGCAGCAATGGCGAGCAATTCAAGCAGCAGGAACAAGGCGCCGAGCACGGCGAACTGCATGCCGGTGGGCGCGGCCGGGTTGACGAACTGCGGCAGAAAAGCGGTGAAGATCAGGATTGCCTTTGGATTGCCCGCCGCCACAAAAAACTCTTGCCGGGCCAGCGCCGCCAATCCCTTGGCCGGCAACTGCACGCCGTTAGTTGGCACCGGCTGGCTGGTCCATAGCTGGAAGGCAAGGTAGAACAGGTACAGCGCGCCGAGCACCTTGATCGCCATGAACAGCATGACGGAGGCGTTGAAGAGCACCGACAGCCCGGCCGAAGTGAGCAGCAGCATGAGTGCAAACGCCGCCAGACGACCGCGGCCGGCCGCGCATGAGCGGGTAAAGCCGTAGTGCGTGGCGTTGCCCAGCGAGAGCAGGTTGTTCGGCCCGGGCGCCATGTTCAGGGCGAGGCAGGCGGGAATAAAGAGGGCGAGCGTGGGCAAGTTCATGGTGTCAAAGTGGCAGCCGATTGTCACCAGTGTAACGCGACAGCCCGTGTATCTGCCTGCCAACGCCGTTTTGCTGCGCGCTATCCCGCACTATCCCGCACTATCCATCCCTTGCCGGATACCGTATTCTTTGCCATTGCATTCAAAACAGGTTTTTTGAAGGGAAGAACATGAAGTGGAAAATCATGGCCGCCGTCTTGCTGCTCGGTGCGGCTAGTGGCGCGCACGCGCTCAGCGCCAGCGAAGTAAAGACGTTCACCTTGCCCAACGGGATGAAGTTCATCGTGCTTGTTAGCAGCACCATTCCCAATGCGAATATGTACACGTTCTGGAAAGTCGGCTCGCGCAACGAGGCGCCGGGCACCACGGGGCTGTCGCACTTTTTTGAGCACATGATGTTCAACGGCTCGAAACACTACGGGCCCAAGCAGTTCGACCGGGTGATGGAAGCGAAGGGCGGCAGCAACAACGCTTACACCAGCAACGATGTGACGGTGTACCAGGACTGGTTCCCGGCGGCATCGCTGGAAACCATTTTTGCGCTGGAGAGCGACCGCATCGCCAACCTGGCCATCGATCCCAAGGTCGTCGAGAGCGAGCGCGGCGTGGTGCTGTCCGAGCGCAGCACCGGCCTGGAAAACTCCAACGTGCGCCTGTTGCAGGAAGAAATCAACGGCGTCGCTTTCCAGGCCCACCCGTACTCGTGGCCCGTGATCGGGCACGAGTCGGACATCAAGGCCTGGACGCTGGACGACTTGAAGCGCTACTTCAATGTGTATTATTCCGCCAATAACGCCGTGGCCGTCGTGGTGGGCGACGTCAAGGCCGACCAGGTGCAGGCACTGGCAAGCAAGTATTTCGGCCAGATCGCCAAGCGCGCGCTGCCGCCTCCCGTGCGCACCGTCGAGCCGCCGCAAAAGGGCGAACGGCGCGTATTCGTGGCCAAGGCGTCGGTCACCTCGCCCAATCTGATGATTGCCTACAAGGTGCCGCCGATTGGTTACGCCGACTATTACGCCCTCAACGTACTGCAAAGCATTTTGGTGGACGGCAAGTCGTCGCGCCTGTACAGGGCGTTGGTCGACCAGCAATTGGCAACGACGGTTGGCGCCGACGGCATCGACGGTTTCGATCCGGGCTTGCTGTACCTGTTTGCCGTGGCCGGGGCCAAGGTCACGCCGGCCCAGCTTGAAAAAGCAATGCTGGACGAAGTTTCCCGGGTGATCAACAAGGGCGTCACCGAGGACGAGTTGCAGAAGGTCAAAAACCAAAAGCTGGTGGGCATTTATCGCAATCAAGAAACGATCAACGGCAAAGCCCAGCAGCTGGGCAACTATGAAGTGTTCTTTGGCGACTACAAAAAAATGTTCGACGCGCCCGAGCAATCCCGCAAGTTGACCGTGGCCGACCTGAAGCGTGTCGCCGCCACCTACCTGACCAAATCGCAGCGCACCGTTGGCGTGCTCGCTGCCAAGGAGGATTGATGATCAAGCACCTAGTTGCCGTGAGCCTGGTCGCCGCCAGCGCCGGCACCGGCGCGGCCGAGTTCCGCCTGCCCCCGTTCGAGACCACGCGCCTGCCCAACGGCCTGACCGTGTACCTGATGGAGCGCCACGAAGCGCCGCTGATCGCGGTGAGCGCTGTGCTCAAGGCAGGTGCGGTCAATGATGCCGGCAAGCGCGGCCTGGCCAACCTGGCCGGCGACGCCTTGCTGCTTGGCAGCAGCAAACACGCCAAGGCGACCATCGACCAAGTGTTCGATTTTCATGGCGCCACCCTGGGCGGTGCCAGCAATGAAGAGCAATCGGCGCTGGTTGCCAGTTTCGCCCGCGACGACGCCGCGCTCTTGCTGCCGATGCTGGCCGACATCGTGCAGCAGCCGCGCCTGGACGCCGCCGAACTCGACAAGCTGCGCGAACGCAAGGTACTGGGCTTGAAGCAAGCGAAGGAAGCGCCGCGCAATGTCGTCAAGTCGTACTACCGGGGCATGCTGTTTGGCGATGGCGCCTACGCCAACCCGCCGGCCGGCACCGTTGCCAGCATGAGCGCCATCACGCGCCAGGACGTGCAGGAGTTCCAGCGGCGCTACTATCGTCCCGACAATGCCGCCATCATCGTGGTGGGCGACTTCAAGACGGCCGAGATGCGCGCGCGAATCAGCGCACTGTTTGGCCAGTGGACGGCGAGCGGCGCCGCACCTGCCGCCCAGCAAAACGGCAAGGTCAAGGCCGACAAGGCGCGCGTATGGCTAATCAATAAAGCTGACGCCACCGAGACGACATTTTTGATCGGCGGCGCCGGCATTGCCCGCAACGACCCGGATTATGTGCCCCTGCAAGTGCTCAATACCGTGCTGGGCGGGCGCTTTACCTCATGGCTGAACGACGAATTGCGCGTCAATTCGGGTTTGACCTATGGTGCGCGCAGCGAGTTCGGCACGCTGTCGCAAACGGGCACGTTCGGCATCTCGAGCTTTACCGCCTCGCCCAGCACCGAGCCGGCGCTGGCGCTTGCGCTCAAGACGTACCAGCGGCTGTGGGACAAGGGAATCGACGCGGCCACGCTCGACTCGGCCAAAGCCTACGTCAAGGGCCAGTTTCCATCGCGCTTTGAAACAAGCCAGCAGCTCGCTACGCTGCTGGGCGAGATGTACGTCTCGAACGTGGGGCGCGAGCAGATCGACAACTTCGGCAAAGACGTCGACAGCCTGACCCCGGCGCGCGCCAAGGTGTTGATCGACAAGCACTTCCCGCGCGACAAGTTGCAAATGGTTTTGATCGGCAAGGCTGTCGACATCCGCAAGGTGGCTGCCAAGTACGGCGAAGTCACCGAGCTCGACATCAACGCCGACGGCTTCCAGCCCGCACAATAAACCCCCCAACCAGTTCCCATCGCAATGGGGGAACTGACCCCGGGGTGGCCGTGGCGCTTGGTGCTGGCTTATTTGCGGAAAACAGTTGTTTCCGGGCTTAGTTCACGTTACCTTGGAGAATGTCGTTTCCGATCTACGTAATGTCTAAGAAAAATCAACGTGTCATCGACGAACTTTTATCAGCGGCCGGCCGCGCTCAATCGTAAACACCATCGCAACCTCAAGCTCGACACAGGCAAGAGCAATTACCTTTTCGCGGCGCATACCAATTCGCTGCTGCTCGCCAGCACGGAACTGATCGACGCGGCAGCAAGCTATCCGCTTGTGTTTGTCGGCAATGATGGCGGGCCGTACACGCTGGCCGCCATGGTGGGTTTGAACAACGCCGAAAATCTGTTTGTCGATGCGGCCGGTAAATGGGATGCGGGCAGCTATGTGCCAGCCTTTGTGCGCCGTTATCCCTTTGTGCTGTCCGGCGGTGGCGGCGACGGCGAGCCGGAGATGACCGTTTGCATCGACGAAGCATTTGCCGGCCTGAACGAAGCGGCAGGACAGCCCCTGTTCGACACGCAAGGCAAGGAAACGCCACTGCTGGCTGCCGCCATCGACTTCTTGCAACATTTTCACGCCGAAATGCTCAACACCAACGCTTTTGCCGAACGCCTGTCCACCCTCGGCCTGCTGACGGCGCGTTCGTTCGAGGTCTTGCGAAATGGCAATAAGCTGGTGGTGGAAGGCGTCGTCATCATCGATGCAGAAAAGCTGGCCACGCTTGACGACGCCACCGTGCTGGCCATGGTGCGCAGCGGCGACATGGCCCTGGCGCATGCCCATCTGTTGTCGCTCAAGCAAATTCCCCACTTGGCCGTGCGCATGGAGGAACGCCATTCGCCGCAAAGCTGAAGCAGGTCATGGTTCGTCACGGTCGGTAGCCGGGCTCATCCAATCGAACGGGCGCGTCAATACCGTACAATCTGCGCAACAGACGAGCGTGCCGTCCGCCACGCCATTTGCTCTACAGGAAACACCCATTTCCATGCTCGATCCCATCCCGCACGGCGCTGACACCGGCGCGACCGTCACCGTGACCGACATCGGCACTGCGATCTTTGAAAGCAGCAACGATTGCGTCAAGATGCTCGATCCCGACGGCTGCGTGTTGTCGATGAATAAAAATGGTCAGTGCCTGATGGAAATTGACGATTTCAGCAGCGTTGCCGGGCGGGCGTGGGCAAGCCTGTGGCCGCAAGCGTCCAGCGGCGCCATCTGCACTGCGCTGGCCGACGCGCGCGCCGGGCGCACCGGCCGCTTCGAAGCCTACTGTCCGACCGCCAAAGCGACGCCCAAATGGTGGGACGTGATCGTCACGCCGGTGCTCGGTGCCGGCGGGCAGGTCGAGAAAATCCTGGCGATTTCGCGCGACGTCACCGAAGTGCGCCGCGCCAATGACGAACTGCGCGCCAGCCATGAGCGGTTTTCACTGCTGCTCGAGTCGTCCAGCGAGGGCATCTATGGCATCGGGCCGGGCCATATCTGCACCTTCATCAACCGCGCCGGTGCCCAGATGCTCGGCTATGAGCCGGCTGAACTGATCGGGCGCCAGTTGCACAGCGTGGTGCACCATCACCATGCCGACGGCAGCGCCTATCCGTGGGAAGAATGCCGGCTGGCAAAGGCGGTGCGGGAAGGCGCCGCCGTGCGCATCGAGGACGAAGTGTTCTGGCACAAGGATGGGCGCGCCATTGCCGTCTCTTACGCGGTGGCGCCCATGGCCGGCGAGGGCGGGCAAGCGGGCGCGGTCGTCACCTTTGCCGATATCACCGAGCGCAAGCAAAACCAGAAAGCGCTGCAATCGAGTGCCGAGCGATTGCGCGTGGCAACCGACGCCGCCGAACTGGGCCTGTGGGCGTGGGAGCCGGAAACGGGCAATGTTACGTGGGAAAACGCACGCGGCTACCAGATTCTGGGCATTCCCACTTCCAGCGGCCCGGTCGACGCCGCGCAATTTGCCGCCACTTTCCTGCACCCGGACGACATTGCCGCCTTCGAGCATGCGGTCTCGGTCACGCTGGCCGAAGACCGCCGCTTCAAGTTTGAGGGGCGCATTCTTCGGCGCGACGGCCAGGTGCGCTGGGTTGAGCTGTACGGGCGCAGCCAGCCGCGGCCCAACGCCGGCGCCTACCTGGTGGGGACGATTGCCGACATCAGCGAGCGCAAGCAAGCCGAAGAAAACCTGCGCGACGCCGACCGCCGCAAGGATGAATTCCTGGCCATGCTGGCGCACGAGCTGCGCAATCCTCTGGCCCCGATTGGCGCTGCCGCCGAACTGCTCAAGCTGGGCAAGTCGGATGCCGCGCGGGTGCGCCAGACCAGCGAAATCATCAGCCGCCAGGTGTCGCACATGACCCACCTGGTGGACGACCTGCTCGATGTCTCGCGCGTCACGCGCGGCCTGGTCACGCTCGACAAGGTGGCGCTCGACATGCGCCATATCGTTACCGACGCCGTCGAACAGGCCAGCCCGCTAATCCGCAACAAGCAGCACGCGCTGGCCCTGCACCTGACGCCGGCCGTCACGACCGTAATGGGCGACAACAAGCGCCTGGTGCAGATCGTCTCCAACCTGCTTAACAATGCGGCCAAGTACACGCCGGCCGGCGGCGCCATTGTGCTGCGTACCGAAGTCGACCAGGACATGGTGCTGCTGACGGTCAGCGACAATGGCATCGGCATCGAGCGCCAGCTGGCCGCCCGTGTGTTCGACCTGTTCACCCAGGCCGAGCACACGCCGGACCGCTCTTCCGGCGGGCTGGGCCTGGGCCTGGCGCTGGTCAAGAACCTGGTCGAGCTGCACGGCGGCTCGGTGAGCTGCTACAGCGCCGGAGCGGGGCAGGGCAGTACGTTTCGCGTCGCGCTGCCGCGCCTGGCGCTGCGGGGCGGGCCGGATGCAGCCTGCGAAGGCTTGCCGCTTGACGAGAAACAGCACGTGCCCTTGCGGGTGCTGCTGGTCGACGACAATGTCGACGCGGCCCTGATGCTCGGCATGCTGCTCGAAGCGTCGGACCACGCGGTGACGGTGGTCCATGGCGCCGACCACGCGCTGGCATGCATCGAGCGGCAAACCTTTGACGCCTGCCTGCTCGACATCGGCCTGCCTGAAATGGATGGCAACGAGCTGGCCCGGCGCCTGCGCCAGCATCCGCGCACAGGGGCCTGCGTGCTGGTCGCCATCACTGGCTATGGCCAGGAAAGCGATCGTCGCAATACGGCCGAAGCCGGTTTCGACCACCATTTCATCAAACCGGTCGACACCCGCAAATTGCTGGCGCTGCTGGAAAAAATCGCTTTAAAGCAGGGCGGATGCACGCGTGTTGCCTCGTTTGGCAGAAATAGGGCATAGTCAAATGACTAACCCCAACAAAGGCGCCACCATGACCAGCAATACGCACCCGCAAGACGATGACCTCACCGTCCAGATCGAACACGCCATTGAATCGGTGCTGGATTTGGCCAACCCGCCGCCGGCGGCAGATAGCGCGACGGGCCAGCCGTTCGCACCAGAAATAGCGCCGGCCGAAGGCGTACCGCTGGTCTCCGACGCCGAGCTGGAGCAACAGGCGCTGGCGCATCCGGGGGGCGACGCCGATCCGTCGACGCCGGAGTAGCGTGGCTGCGGTCCCATGGTACAAGGACCGCGCTGTGTATTTCACCAATATTTTCATTAACATCGTCCTCGCGCACGAGGGTGCAGTAAAACCCGTTTCGGTCGGCCCGACAGAAATCGCGAAGTTTGCGAACCGAAATCGAGAACAATAGCGTACTCGCGCACGCGGGTACCCATAGAGCCGATGGCCTTAGTTCTCACCACCATCGTCAGCGGGCCCCATGCACCGGCCTCACTTCACATCGCCGCAATCGATGTCGCCCGCACCCTGATGGTCGAACATCTGAATGCCCAGGCAACTGCCATCGCTGCTGCATTCCTGGATGTAGATGCGGATAAACTTCATCTTTTCCTGCGGCACTTCGAAGTTTTCCGGCAACGATAGAATCGTGGCGATCTCCTTGCGGCTCAGTTTGCGCTTGAAATCGACCGAAATTTGCTGCAGGTCGCCGTGCTCCCAGCTCAGGTCGATGGTCTTGATGTCGGGGTGGATCTTCGCCGCAGCCGCATCCGGAAAGGCAGGACCTTCTTCATACGCGTCGGCAGCCGTGCACGGGTTGCCACCGGCGACGTAAGGCTTGGCGCTGCAGTTAAAACGCTTGTCCCTGACGCCAAAGGTCTTTTCGACGTAACAGCCAAACTGCACCGGGTTCATTCCCGGCCACGTCAGCAGCTTGTGGTGCGCCACCGCCACGTTTCCAGTGGCAAAACCGAGCCGGGAGACCAGCGCGAGCACGGCAAACGCCATTAAATATTTCATTTCATCCTCTATCGCTGCCAAGTTTCCTAATCGCACCATTATCGCCCGGTTTTTACCCCCTCGCTCCACTGCTCATTGGAAAGCGTCCGATTGCCGCAAAGGCATGCGCGTCGCTCGTTTGCGCCCGGTGCTAAGATGAACCACCGCAGTCGCGCTTGCTTGCACTGCCCGCCGAAAGAAAGACATGTCGCCCCTTGCCGGATCCACTGCTGGCGCCACCGATATCGCCGACGTCGCCCCGGTGGCTGCCGCCTTGCTGGCGCAACTGCAGCGATTGCAGCAGCAACTATCCGAATGCATCAATTGCGCCACCGCCCAAACGCCACAGGGCAAGGCGGCAATCGACGCCATCCGCGGCAAGATCAGCCAGGTTGAACAGCGCATCGCGCACTCCGACCAGGCCGGCGAACGGCGCCAGGCGCTGCTGGCAACGGGCAAAACCGAGCCGGCTGCATCGCTCGCCTCGTCCGCCGGCAGCGTTTCCCAGGCAGCCAAGTCGTCGCCGCTGGGCCGCACCATCGACCTGTTTGCCTAAGACGTGAAGAAAGCGAGCCGGGAATGGACATGACCGGTCCGGCATCGTCGAGCCCGACCGGCTGCCAGCGCCGGCCCGGGGGCGCGCCCTTTCCAAATCGGCCCAACTAGGGCAGAGTGTCGGCTGTTTGCCTAGCGAAAGACACGCCATGACGATTTCCGAACTCCCTTTCCGGGCCACCGTTGAACAGGCCAGCGCCTGGCTGGCTCACCAGACCGGCTCGCCGTGGAGCCTGGCCCGCCTGCTCGAGCATGGCGTCACGCCCTACGTCTGGCTCGACTTTGATGCCGCGCATGCCGCCTTGTTTGGCGACGCCAACGGCGGGTACGCCGCGCCGATCTTTTTCGAGCAGGATATTGCCCGCCTGGCTGCGGGCAGCGACGATGTGCTGATCACCATGACCAAGGATGCCTACAAGATTGTCGCCACGTTGCCGCCGCCCGGCTTTCGGCGCGCGCTGCACGAGCTGCGCTTCCTCAAGAAAGACCTGGAGCGCCTCGCCGCGCAATGCAAGCGCGCCGCCGAAGCGCAGCCGGTCAAAGTCGAGCCAGCCCGGGAATCGCGCGATGGCATCAGCGGTGCACAGGTCTTGCTCGCCTTTGCCGGCATGGTCAGGATCGATCTGGAGCGCGCCCTGGCCGAGGCGGGCGGCATTTTCGGGGACGATGGCGCGCGCGTGAAGGGCAGCGCGAAACAATCGAGGAACAAGGCGCTGTGGAATCCCGTCACGCTCGCGCTTGGATTGAACGAGGTGCACCGGGTGCCCATCTCGCGCCTGAACCGCGCGTTCGAGACGCATGATTTTCTGTTTGCGTGGGCGCCCCAATGGACCCAGAGCCTTCTGTTACTGGGTAAATAGCGAGGAACGGCTCCGCCAGTTTTGGCGCCGGACGCGGGAAAATCGCCAAAGGCAGAGCGCGTCATGCTAGCATCCGCCTGTACTTTTTGATAAGGTTCTCCATGGCGGACAGCGAAACAGTCGACGGACCGGACCAGGCGCTGCGGGCACAGGCTGCCACACGCGCTGCCGTCCTCGAACGGCGCGTGGCCGCCCTGGAAAAGATCGTCGCCATGGAACGGCGCTTGCGCGCGGTCCACACGCTCAGCCTGGCTGCGCCTGCGCCTGCACCGCGCCGGGCGCCGTTGCCGATGCCCGGCGCGCCGCTGGACGACGACTCCACCGTCCTGCACCGCCCTGGCCCGGCCATCGACGACGCCACCGTGCTCTACCCGCGCAAGCCCACGCCCGGCAAAGCGGCCACGTCCGAAACCGCCCTGGTTCTCGCGCCTGGCTTTCACCTGGCCGAGTACCGCATCGACGCCGTGCTGGGCCAGGGCGGCTTTGGCGTGACCTACCTCGCCACCGACGTGCACCTGAACGCCAAGGTCGCAATCAAGGAATACCTGCCGGGCGAACTGGCGCAGCGCTCGGGCGACAAGTCGGTGTCGCCGCGCTGCCCCGAAGTCGGGACCCTGTACCAGGACGGGCTGGATAATTTCCTGGTCGAGGCGCGCACGCTGGCCACCTTCCGCCACCCGAACATCGTGCGCGTGGCGCGATTTTTCGAAGCCAACCGCACCGCTTATATGGTGCTCGAATACGAGCGCGGCCAGAGCCTCAAGCAATGGTGGCCGCAGTGCAGGGCCACCGCCGAAAGCGAGTTGCTCGGCCTGCTGCAGCCCTTGCTTGACGGCTTGGCCGTGGTGCACCAGGCCGGCTTTTTGCACCGCGACGTCAAACCCGACAACATCTACTGGCGCAAGGACGACGGCAGCCTGGTGCTGCTCGACTTCGGCGCGGCGCGCCTGGCGGCCGGCCAAGCTGACACGCTGGCCGACGTCGTCACGCCCGGCTACGCGCCGCCCGAGCAGTACGGCGGTGCGGCGCAAGGGCCGTGGACCGACATCTATGCGCTCGGCGCCACGCTGTACTGGATGGTTACCGGGGCCAAGCCGCCCGCCGCCCCGCAGCGCGAGCGCGGCGCGGCCACCATGGTCAGCGCGCTCGAAGCGGGGCAGGGCCGCTACAGCGGCGCGTTCCTGGGCGCCGTCGACTGGGCCTTGGCGCTCGACCCTGCGGCCCGTCCGCAGAACCTGCAAGCGTTTTCGCGCCAGCTGTTCGCCGCCCACGCGGGCAGCCTGGCGCTGCGCGACGCGCTGCGTGAAGACGACACCGACACCAACACCGACACCGACGCCGACATCGGCATGGGCAACGCGAGCTGGCGCGCCTTGCTCGACTCGCCGCGCTTGCTCAAGCGGCGCGCCGTGCGGCTGGGCCGCGCGGTGACCCATCCGATCTCCTGGCCGCTGGTGCTGAAGATGACGATCGCGATGGTGCTCGCCGCGCTGCTGCCGATGCTGATGACGGCCTACTACAACTTGAACGGTTCGGTGAAGGCGGTGTCGGCCAGCGAAATGCGCAATCTGCAGCGCATTGCCGCCAGCAGCGCCGGCCAGGTGGCGCAACTGGTCGAGGATAGCCAGAACCTGGCCAACTACGCGGCCACCGAGGCCGAATTCATCGACTACCTGCGGCGCGCGGACGCGGCGCGCAAGCAGGTGGTACTGGCCAAGATGGGCAACCTGATCCGGACCCACCCCGACGTTGCCCTCATTTTCCTGATGAACCCCGATGGCCTGGCGCTCGCGGCCAGCGGGCCCAATGTCGAAGGCAACAACTATGGCTTTCGCGAGTATTTTAAAGAGGCGGTCAAGGGGCGCGCCGCGCGCACCGGCATCCTGGTCGGCGCGAGCGACGGCAAGCGGGGCATGTTTTACGCCAATCCGATTGTCGACAGCGCCGACAAGGTGCTGGGCGTGGTGGTCCTGCGCATCAAGGCGAGCAGCATTGCCGACATTTTGCAGGGGATTACCGCCGGGACCGACCGGGTGCCCTTCATGATCGACGGCGACGGCATCCTGATCTACTATCCAGACGAAAAGAACCTGTATCGCAGCCTGGGCGTGCTGTCGGCGCCAACCCAGAAGCGGATCGTGGCCGACAAGCGTTTTGCGCGCGAGCACATCGACAGCGTCCACATGCCACAGCTGGCGCGCACGCTGGTGGGCGCCACGGCGCCCGGCAGCGTCACTTACGTGTCGACGCTGTCGGACGAGGAAGAACACGCAGGCTTTGCGCCGGTCAAGGGCCACGACTGGGTGGTGGGCGTGAGCGAATCGCGCCGCGTGTTCGAAGCGCCGTTGCGCAAGCTGTTCCAAAATGTTTTGTTCAGCGTGGTGCTGGTCGGCGTGCTGTTCCTGGTGCTCGCGGTGCTGTTCGCGCGCAGCATCGTGCGCCCGATTGCGCGCCTGACTGCGGCCGCCAACGCGCTCAAGGAAGGCGACTACGAGGGCGCCAACATCAAGGTCACCAGCGCAGACGAGATCGGCCGCCTGGCGCGCACCTTCAATGTGATGATCGACGTGCTGCGCCAGCGCGAGCGCGAAAAACGCAGCGGCCGACGAGCGCGCGAGCTGCCTGACGACTGATGCGCGTGCCGTGACTGGCGGCTCGTCATTTGCTGCTACGTCACTGGCTGCTACGTCCTTGGCCGCTACGTCACTGGCTGCTACGTCACTGGCTGCTACGTCACTGGCTGCTACGTCACGCGCGCGGCCAGTCGCCACGCGGCGAGCCGTCCCACATCGAAGCCGGCGTCGTCGCGCACGTTCAGCTGCCAGCGCCCACGGATCGGGCGCCCGAGCAGTGCGCGCAGGCCGGGCGTGTCTTGCGGCGTATAGGCGCGCACCAGGTTGTGCGCCGCTCCGCCGGCATGGTTATGCAGCAGCACGGCGCTGTTGTCGGGCGCAATGAGCTCGATACGCAGGTCGCCAATATAGGTGTGGCGGATGTCCACCTGCAGGCGGATGTCGCCGATGCGCCCGTCGTCGTTGACGTCGATGGCGCTGGCCACCGGCGCGCCCGCGTCGGGAATAGCCAGGTTGGGCTCTTGCCCAAGGTCGATGCGGCGCGTGTCGGCCGCGCCGGCCAAGGCCTGGCGCACCGCGCGCGCCGCGTTGACCTTGCCGTAACCGAACCACAGGCTGAAGCCGTCGGCGTTGAAGTCGCCCGCTCGGTTAACGGCGGTGTCGGTAGCCAGCGACAGGTCCTTGTCGGCCGTGCCTTGCACCAGGGTCTTGACCTGCAGCGCGGACAGTTGTGCATTGGCCGAGAGCACCAGAGCGCACACGCCGGCCACCGTCGGCGTGGCGCTCGAGGTGCCGCCAAAGCGTCCCGTAAAGCGCGAGTCGGGCGTAAAGTCAGACCCTGGACCTGCGCCTTCGTTGTCGGTGGTAGTAATGCCGCGCCCGGGCGGCGTGGACAGACCCAGGTTGTCCCAGTTGTCGGACGGTGCGCACACGCTGATCTGGCGCCCCCAGGACGAATAGGGGGCGCGCGTCTTGCGCGAAGTGCTGGCGCTGACGGTGATCACGTCCGGGTGGGCGGCGACCCAGCGATCGATCGGGCCGCGGTAGCTGCGCAGGGCGCCGTCGTGGTCGCGGTAGCGGTAGGCGAGCGTATTGTCCAGGTCGGCCACCGGACAATTGCTGTTGCCCGCCGCAATGCAAAACACCAGGCCCTTGCCGCGCCGCCCGCCACTGCGCGCCAGCCTGGCCATGGCATCATGCAGCGCGCGGCTCATGGGGGCGTCGGCGGGACCGACGCCCCATGAGCACGAGAGCACGAGAGCACGTCAGCCAGCGTCGAGATCTTGTCGAACATGACGATGAAATGGGCGTCCGACATGGCGCCCAGCGGAAAGCGCACGGCCACCAGCGCGCAGCCGGGCGCCACGCCGATCACGCCGCTGCCATTGCCTTCGGCCACGGCCACGCCCAGGCAGGGCGTGCCATGGTAGTTGCCGGCGCGCGGCTGCACGTCGTCGTTCCAGGCGATCGACGCATTGTCGGCATCGCCGCCCAGCACCGCGTTCAGGCGCGCGCGCACCTTGTCCTGGCCCTGGAAGTCGGGGTGGGTCAGGTCGAAGCCGTCGTCGGCGACGGCCACCACGATGTCGCGCCGTCCCAGCGTGCTGTCCCACGCGTCCGGCGCGAAAATCCCGGCCCCCGGCCACCAGGTCGGGCGCGACGCTGGCCGGCGCATGCAAATGCCACTGCTGGGCGAAACGCTCGTCGGCGGGAATGAAGGCGAACCTGGTCAACGGGCGGATGATGTTCGGCTCGGCGTACTCGATGTCGGCGTCAGTCGCGGCGGCGTTGGCCGCGCCGATCGGATTGCTGCCGGTGGCGTCGGTCACGCGCACCAGGTAAGTCAGGTTGCCCAGGTCGCGCTCACGCACCAGGTGCCGGTCCTGCAAATAGGCACTGCTGCGCTCGTCAGGCGTGTCGGGCTTGAACTTGATGAAAAAGCTCTCGGTGATGAGGTATTCGGTCTCGCCGCTTTCGCGGTCGCGGTAGACGTGGTGCACGACATGGCGGGCCGCGCGCATGGCGTCGACCGACCCGTTCGCGCTCCGGCCCGGGCACGGTGGCGCGCACCAGTCCGGGCGCCACGCTTTGCACTTGCAGCAGATTGACGCCGGCGCGCGCCGCCGCCTGCTGCGCCTGTTCGGCGGTGGCGGCCCGGATCGTGATGTCGGCGTCGTCCTTGCGCACCGCGATCTTGCGTCCGCCCTGCCAGAAAAATGTGGTGTCGGTCATGTTTGCTCCCTGGTGATGGTTGCGCTAGCGGTAGTCAACGCTCAGCGTGGCGAGCGCACCGTCGGCGATGCGTACATAGCCCGGTGCGCTCTGCTTGTCGGAAAATTGCAGCCGCAGTTGAGTGATGGCGCCGCTGCCCTGGTTGAGCGCCGCCAGGCCGGCCGCGCTAAATGGACCCGACAGGCCGGCGCCGGTGAACCGGGCGATGCTGGCCACTGCCGCGGCCGTGGGTGATACCCCCCAGTCGGCCGGCTCGGCGCTGGCGCGCGCGCCAAAGACGCCGCGCGCCACGTCGATCGTGATCGGGCCGGCCGCGGCGTCGTCCCACGGGTAGCCAAAGCGCCAGTGATGGGTTACGCGCAGCACGGCGCGCACGACCGTAGCGCCGGCGGGAATGGCGCTGGTGTCGAACGAGAGCACGGCGCGATTAAATTTGCCGTCGCTGCCCCGGCCAGTGGCCAGGCTGGAAAAAACGCCCGTTTCGGCAGCGCCGCCGCCGGCGCGCGCCTTGACGTAGCCGTCGTCGGCGGCATTGCTGGCAAAGACCAGCTGGTGTACCTCGCCGGCGCCGCCGCCGCCGGCCCCCGTGCGGGGCGCGGCCAGGCGGTCGAGCATGCGCTTGACGGGCGCGATCTGAACGCCGTTGCGCGTGTCGTAAGTGTCGGGCGAGGTATAGCCCCACCAATCGAAGCAGCCATTCGGGTTGCGTAGCGCAATACTTACCGTCTGCGGATACAGCACGATCAACCTGTTGCTGTCGGCCCATTGATTCAGGCCGCTGTTGCGCACATAGGCGTCATCGACATACTGTGCATACTGAAAGCAGCCGTGAAAGGCCACGTGCCCCCGGCATTGCGCGCCCTGCGCGCAGCTGGCCGGCACGTAGGCCCAGCCGCTGTCGTCCATGCCTGCGCTGCGCGCGCCGGCGATGAATTCATTCTGGTTAAATGCGATGAAGCTGCCCGACAGCACGCCGCCGTTGCGCGGCGCGAGCGGCCCGTAGATATGCTGCAACAGTTCGCCCGCGGCGTCATAGTCGCAGTCGTTGACGTAGGCGTCGCGCAAGATGGCGTTGTTCTTGTAGGCGCAAGGCTGCACGCGGCGGTCGCCTTCGAGCACAACCTGGTTATGGAAGGTCTCGATGTCATGGCGGTAGACGATGTTCTGGGCCGGCATGAAGTTGGCGTAGTAGGCGCTCAGGGTGTCGACCACGGCCGGGCGCACCACGTCGTCGTCGGTGCCGACGAAGATCCAGGCCTTTTGGCGCGCCAGATTGGCCGGGTTGTCGATCAGGCCGGCGGCGGCGCGCGCGCGTGAGCTGGGCAAAGCGCGCGATGTCGCCCGCCGTAGGCGCCGGGAAAAAGAGGTTGGGACTCATGCAGCGCGTCTGGGCGATGAAGACATTGCCCTCGGCGCAGTGGTAAGGGCCGCCGGCGAACACGCCCACCCCTTGCATGATCGACGAGTGCGCCACGTGCATCTGGACCGCCATATAGGCGCCTGCCGACAGGCCCGACACCGAGCTTTGCGTGACGTCGACCCCGTAGGCCGGTAGGCTGACCGGCGCCCCCCGGGCGACGGCGAGCGCGCCGGCCAGGATGGCCAGCAGCATGGTTATTGCACAGCGATGCAGTTTGCCGCCCATGGCATGCCCCGTCTGGTGGCGCCGGCCCGTTTGCCGGCGCCCGTGTCCAGTTAGGCGCGCGGCAGGGCGCAGAGTTCAGACTTTATTTTGGGGCCGGCACGGGCAGGGTAATGCCAAGGTCCAGGCGCGGCCGCCGGAGCTCAGCACGTCCTTGGCGCCGGCCCCGGGCACGACCAGCTGCTTGCACTCGTCACTGGCGTGGCTACTCGCTGATCAACTGGTAGCCCTGGCGATACACGGTGAGCAGGCAGGAGCGGCCATCGTCGAGCAGGCCGAGCTTGTGGCGCAGGCTCGACAGATGAACGTCGATGTTGCGGTCGAAGCGCGCCAGCGGCCGGCCAAGGCCCAGCTCGGACAGTTCATTCTTGCTCACGGGGCGGCCCGGATGCATGGCCAGCACTTCGAGCAGGTTGAATTCGGTGCTGGTGAGCGCGAGCATGGCGCCGTTCCAGGAAGCGCGGCGCAGCGACGGCACCATGAGCAGCTTGCCCACCGCCAGCGTGACCGGACCGCTGCTGTTGTCCGGCGGCGGATGGGCGCGCCGCAAGATGGCGCGGATGCGCGCCGTCAGTTCGCGTGGCGTGCACGGCTTGGTGACATAGTCGTCGGCGCCCAGTTCCAGCCCCAGGATGCGGTCGGTGTCGTCGCCGCGCCCGGTCAGCATCAGGATGGGCAAGCGGCTTTTTTCGCGGATCAGGCGCAGCGTTTGAATGCCGTTCATGCGCGTCATCATCACGTCGACGATGGCAATGCAAAATTGCCCGCCGAGCGCCAGCGCGGCGCCGCTTGCGCCATCGTACGCCATGCCCATCCCAAAACCTTCCCGGGTCAGGTAGTCGCGCAGCATCTCCACCAGTTCCACGTCGTCGTCGATGAGCAGCACATTGTTCATTTCACCATGATAGCAAAGGGCGCCGTGGCGCGACACGGCGCCTGTCACCGCGCTCCTGTTGGCGGCCTGATACGCGGCGACATGCGACGGGCAAAAAAAAGCCTGCCCCGAAGGGCAGGCAAATCCAATTCTTGGTAGAAGTTGGAGGAGACGACCTAATAATGCTGCACTGCCGCAAAAATGTCCAGCGAATTTGTACGCCCGCTCCCTTTTCTTCAATTTTCGGTGAAAACGCCCACGTCGCGCGCACTGTGTTCGGTACCCGGCATACACGCGAGCGGTAAGGAGCAATACTGTTGGAAAGCAGGTTAGTGGGCGCGCCCGGCGCAGCGGGGCGGGTCGCCAAAGCAGCAGCGTTTGCGGATTCGGCGTCCCAGGCAGTTGTCAGTACAGTAGCGCCGGTGGAAAAAACTACATGAAATTAACCCCGGAATTTCTCGCTCAGGGTGGTGAACTCGGCGCCTTGATGCGCGAAAAAAACTGGGCGGCCACGGCGCTGGGCGCACCCGGCGCCTGGCCCGACACGCTCAAGCACACCTTGCACCTGATCCTGGCGTCGCACCAGCCCATGCTGGTGTGGTGGGGGCCGCAACTGGTGCAGTTCTATAACGAGAGCTATCGCGATACACTGGGGCCGGAGCGCCACCCTGGCATGCTGGGCCAGAGCGGCAGGGAAGCCTGGGGTGAAATCTGGTCCGTGACCGGCCCGCAAGTGGACGCTATCATGGCCGGCGGCCCGGCCACCTGGCACGAAGACCAACTCATTCCCGTCACCCGGCGCGGCGCGCGCGAAGACGTCTGGTGGAACTATGGCTACAGCCCGATCCGCGACGAGGGCGGCGTCTGCGGCGTGCTGGTCATTTGCAGCGACGTCAGCGCCGAACACCGCGCCAGGGTCGCGCTCGAAGCGATCAACCAGCGCCTGACCGACGAAATTGCGCGGCGCGAAGAAAGCGAGCGCAATCGCACGCTCCAGTTGCAGATCGCCGACACCTTGCGCGGCCTGACCGACTCGGACGCGATCGCGAGCGCCGCGTTTCATTTGCTCAGCGATTATTTGCCCGTGTCGCAGATCGATTACGCCGAAGTTGACGCCGGCGGCAGCCGGTTTGTCACGCGTCATTCATGGGAAGCCGAGCGCGTGCCCAGCCTGGCGGGAGTGGGCGGCGCCATCGACGCCTACGGCCCGGCCGTGAGCGCTGCCCTCTGCGCGGCCGAGGTCGTCACGATTGCCGACGTTCAAGCCGACCCGCGCACGGCCTCGCATGCCGCCGCGTATGCCGGTTTGCAAACGCGCGCCTGCATGAAGGTGCCCGTGATCAAGGCGGGCGCCCTGGTCGCCATCTTGACGCTGCACCAGGACGCCCCGTGTCAATGGTCGCCCAGCCACATCCCGCTGGTGCGCGATATCGCCGAGCGCATCTGGAACGCGATGGAGCACGCCGATGCGCAAGAGCGCCAGCGCGAGGCCGAACGCGCCTTGACCTTTGCGCGCAGCGCCAAAAGCGAGCGCCTGCGTTCGCTGTTCGAGCAGGCGCCCGGCTTCATGGCCATGCTCAGCGGCCCCGCGCATGTGTATGAATTCGTCAACGCCGCTTATATGAGCGTGGTCGGCGAGCGCGCGCTGCTCGGCCTGGCCGTGCGCGACGCGCTGCCCGAAGTCGAAGGGCAGGGCTATTTCGAGCTGCTCGACGCCGCCTACGCCAGCGCCACCCCGCGCGCCGCGCACGATGTGCCGCTGCTGATGCAAGCGCGCGCCAGCGAGCCGGCCAGGCTGGTGTATGTCGACTTCGTGTTCCAGCCGATCGTTGACGCCAATGGCGCCGTCACCGGCATTTTTGTCGAGGGCAGCGACACCACCGAACGGCACCTGGCCAAGGAGGCGCTCGATACCACGCGCGAGCGGATGGGCGAAGGCATGGTCGCGGCGCGCATGGCGATCTGGGACTGGGACCTGGTCACCGAACAGATCACGTTTTCGCAAAATACGCGGGAAGTATTCGGCGGCACCTGGGCCAGCATTGGCGACGTCTGGAAGTCGGTCTGGGAAGAAGACCTCGAGCGCCTCACGCGCGCCGGGGAGGCGGCCGAAGCGCATTGCGGCAGTTACGAGGAAGTGGTGCGCATCAAGCGCGCCGGCGTCGACGAACCGCTGTGGCTGCAAATTCACGGCAAATTCATCGCCGACGAGAGCGGCGTGGCGCGTACGGTGCGCAGCGTGGCCATCGACGTGACGGGCTTGAAAAACGCGCAACAGGCGCTGCAGGACGCCAATGTGCGCAAGGATGAATTTCTGGCGATGCTCGCGCATGAGCTGCGCAACCCGCTCGCGCCCATCCGCGCCGCCGCCCAGCTGCTCGACATGGTTCACGGCGACGGCAAGCAGGTGCAGCGCATGGGCGCCGTGATCGCGCGCCAGGCCGATCACATGACCAGCCTGATCAACGACTTGCTCGACGTCTCGCGCGTCACCTCCGGCCTGGTCACGCTGGAGCGCTCGGCCCAGGATATCTGGAGCATCGTGGGCGAAGCGGTGGAGCAGGTCATGCCGATGATGCAGGAGCGCTCTCACCGCCTGTCGATCGACAACCCGGGCGTGCCGGCGATGGTGATGGGCGACCGCAAGCGGCTGGTCCAGATTCTGACGAACCTGTTGCAAAACGCGGCCAAGTACACGCCCGCCAAGGGGTACATCCAGGTCGAAGTGCGGCAGGCCGGCGGCGAAGTGGCCATGACGGTACGCGACGACGGGGTCGGCATGAATGCCGACTTGCTGCCCCATGTGTTCGAGCTGTTTTCGCAAGAAAAGCGTTCGTCGGACCGCTCGCAGGGCGGGCTGGGACTGGGCCTGGCGCTGGTGCAGCGCCTGGTGACGCTGCATGGCGGCGCCGTGCGCGCCCAGAGCGATGGGGCCGGACGCGGCTCGGCCTTCACGGTGCTGTTGCCGGCGATGGATGCGCCAGCCGGCACCCCCGCGCCGGAGCGGCCTGGCCAGGCCGCCACGATTGCGCCGCTGCGCATGCTCATTGTCGACGACAACGCCGATGCCGCCAACATCCTTGGCATGTGGCTGGAAACGTTCGGGCACCAAGTGCGCGTCGAGTATTCGGCCAAGGCGGTGCTGGAACGCGCTGCCAGCACTGCTTATGACGTGTATATACTCGACATCGGTTTGCCTGGCGTGGACGGCAACGAGCTGGCGCGCCGCCTGCGCCGGTTTGCGCACAATGCCAACGCGACCCTCATTGCCAACACGGGTTACGGAGGCGAGTATGACCGGGCCGAAGCCATGGCGGCCGGGTTCGATCATTATTTTGTCAAGCCACTCAACCTGCCCTTACTGGAAAAGGTGCTCGCGGCGATCACGCACCGGGCCGCGCCGCTGCTGCAGGCATCATAGTTTTTCAGCGGCCCCCTGGCGCAGAACGGTTCTTTCGAAAAATGATGCCGGGGGACTGCGGCGCCATTTACGCGCTGCGCTTCAGCAGTTCGGCGAACTTGGCCGACGCCAGCGCTTCGGAAAAATAGAATCCTTGCGCGTAATCGCAACTGATGCTGCGCAGCTGTTCAGCTTGCCCCGCACTTTCAACGCACTCGGCAATCACTTTCACGCCCAGGCCGTGCGCGGCCACGATAATGCCGGCGGCCAGCGCGCGCGGCGCTTCCTGGTCGAGCCGGTGCACCAGCGACGGATCGATTTTCAGCCCGGTCAGCGGCACCATGGTCAGGCTGCTCATCGACGAGCGCCCCGTGCCGAAATCGTCCAGGCACAGCTGGACGCCGGCGGCCGTGAGCTGGCCAACCATGCTGCGCGTGTCGAGCAGCGCCGCTTCGGTAATTTCTAGGGCCACGGGGAAGGGCGCGCGCGCCAGCGTGGCGAGAATGGCTTCCCAGTGGGCGCCGCCGGCCAGGCCTGAGCCGGCCACGCGCGACTTGTTGATGCTGACCAGCAGTTGCGTGCCCCGCTGCGCGCGCCATTCCTGGGCGCGGGCCAGCGCGTCGGCCAGCACCCATTCGTCGATCGGGCCGGCCAGCCCGGCTTCTTCGGCCAGGCCAAAAAACTGCTCGGCGGCGAGCAATCCCAGTACCGGATGCTGCCAGCGCACCTGGGCTTCGGCGCCGATGATGAGGCCGTGCGTGAGCTCGACAATTGGCTGGTAATACACGCGCAACTGGCCCAGCGGCATGGCTTGGCGCAATTCGGCGATCAGCTTCATGCGCCCGTTGGCCGCAGCGCGCATCTCGGGCGTAAAAAAGGCGAAACTGCTGCGCCCGTCGTGCTTGACGGCATACATGGCCTTGTCGGCATGGCGCACCAGTTCTTCGGCGGTGATGGCGTCGCGCGGGTAGAGCGCAATGCCGATCGAGCCGGAGATGGTCACGCTGCGGGTGCCGAGCGTGAACGGGCGCGCCAGTTCGTCGAGGATGTTCTGGGCCAGGATGTCCACGTGCGGTAAATTGGTGATGTCGGTAAGCAAGGCGGTGAATTCGTCGCCGCCATAGCGGGCCACGGTGTCGGTGCCGCGCACGCAGCGACCGATCCGCTGCGCGCTCTGGCGCAGCAAGTCGTCGCCCGCTTCGTGGCCGAGGTCGTCGTTCACCTGCTTGAAGCCGTCCAGGTCGATGAATAGCAGCGCCAGCGGCAAGCCGATGCGTCCGGCGCGCTTGATTTCCTGGTCGAGCCGGTCGCCGAACAGGTAACGGTTGGGCAGGGCGGTCAGGTTGTCGTAGTGCGCGCTGATGCGGTTTTTATCTTCGGCTGCCTTACGCTCGGTGATGTCGCGCGCGCTGCCGGCCACGGCCTCGACCCCGCCCTGCTCGTCTTCGACCGGCGCGAGCAGGTATTCGTAGACGAGGTCGCGACCTTCGTGCTTGCGCAGTAGTTCGCCGCGTGCTGGCGCTTTTGTTTGCGCCGCCAGACGCACATCCCGGAAGAAGCCGGCGCTGCCCGCGCCGCGCGCGAACGGTTTGCCCGTCAGGGCGCTGAGCGGCGAGCCAAAGGCGTGCGCAAGGGCCGGGTTACCGTAGATAAGCACGCCGTCAAGGCCGACAATGAAGCTCAGGTCGGGCGAGACCGACAGCAGCGCGTCGAACAGGCGTGTGCTGCGCGCCTTGTCGTCAGAAAAACCGGCCAGCGACTCGGTCAATGCCTGGTCGACGGCTTCATTAAAGCGTGTCAGCTCGATACAGCCTGATCCGGCGACATCGCCGGGCGCTGCGCTCCAGCGACGTAGCACGCTAGCGCGCAGTGCCCGAAATTCGGAGACCGTATCGTTGACGCTAAAGCCGTCGAGCAGCCGGTTGGAGCCGTGAATTTTGGCTTCACTTGGGACCGGCCCTAACGGCCCCAGACCCTTTGATTTTTGTTCCTGCTGCACGTCGCTCTGGAGGTGATCAAGGTCGGCGGCGATGGCGGCCAAAATGCCCGCCGCGTGGTCACGCAAAACCGCAAGGTCGAAGTTGTGGGCTGATGGAACCTCGCGTGCAAAAGCAACCCAGTCTTCGAGAATGGCATCAATCTGTTCGTGGATGAAGCGCGCCAGCGTCATACCCGGTCCTTTTTCTGCTTGCCACTCACTTGGACACGCCAATGCAGGATCGGTTCCGACGCCGATGGTAAGATCGCGCCATGCGAGCCATCAGGAAAGTCGCCATGCCGACCAGATTGAGTTTCGAGACAGGCCCGGTTCAGTTGTCCCTCAGGCACAGCGCGGTAATCGAACACGCGCCGGCCATCACCGTCCAGATGCACGCCACGGGCGACGCGCAGATCTACACGGCCGACGCGCAAGCGCTGCACGATGCGCGCTGGGTGATGACGATCACCAGCGCGTGCACGCCGCAACCGTTTACGCTCAGCTACGCCGCCGCCGGCGAGCGCGCCCAATGCAGCGTCGCGGTGAACCAGTCGGCGCAGCGCTTTGCGCTGCTGCTCGAAATGTTCAAGGGCGGCGCCGCGTTTGAAATCCTGATCGACATCGAAGGCTTGATCGCGCTGTCCGACTACAGCCGGAAATGGGATACGCACGCGGTCCCGGTCCTTGCCGTGAGCAGTGTGTGTTTCGAATTTCCTTTGCCGCAAAGCGAGCATTAGCGCACGGATACTTGCGCGCGCATTATCGGTCAGTTCATCCCGGCTTGCTTGTAACTTGCGGTCAATTCGGGCAACAAAGGCGTGCTAGTTGGTCGCTGTTGTTTGGAGGCGAATTGCGAGCGATTATTAAAGTTTTGGAAGGAAACTTTCAAGTAACATATTCCAGGTTAGTGCTGTACAGCGCGCTTTCCGGCTCCGTCGCCGGGGGTTTTTCTGCGGTTCGCACGCATCCCGCGCAAAGGGGACAGGGATAACATGGATGAGATAGCGGCAGCAGCCGGTCCGCTCGACGCACAGCACGCGATCGCGGCCTTGCACCTTGAAAACCAGGTTCTGAAGGGCGTGCTGGCCGAACTTAACCGGCGCCTGCTGAACGAAGAGCAGCATCTGACCGACGCGCACGTTGAACTGAACTTGCTGCGCCAGGCTAACGAGCGCCTGGTGCGCTCGGCTTGCGACGCCGACCACGCGCGCGCCGCGACCGAGGCCGCAGCGCAGCGCCAGACGGAGTTTTTGTCGATGCTGGCCCATGAGCTGCGCAATCCCATGGCATCCATTGCCGTGGCCAACAGCGTCATGCGCACGCTGGTCATCGATCACCCGCGCCTGCCCAGGTTGCTGGCCATCGTGGAGCGCCAGGCGGCGCACCTGGTGCGCCTGGTCGACGACTTGCTCGACGCCTCCCGTATTGCGACCGGCAAGATTTCGCTGCGCACTTGCCCGCTCAAGCTGCACGAGGTGATCGAGGGGGCGATCGACATTGCGCACAGTGCGTTGACCGCGCGCGAGCAAGCAGTGCAGGTTGAACTGCCGGCCGCGCCGCTGGCGCTCGAGGGCGACCCGGTGCGACTGGCGCAGTTGTTCTCCAACCTGCTGCTTAACGCGAGCAAATTTTCGGCGCCGCGCCAGGCCATCGTGGTGGCCGCCTCGCTGCACGGGGACGGCGTGGCGGTGGCCGTGCGCGACCAGGGAAAAGGCATCGCCCGCGAAGACCAGCCGCATATTTTTGATCTGTTCGAGCAGGGCCGCGACGAGCGCACCCACGCCTGGTCGGGTGGGCTGGGCATCGGCCTGACGCTGGTGCGTTCGATCGCCCAACTGCATGGCGGCTCGGTGCGGGTCGACAGTGCCGGGGCCGGCTGCGGCAGCCAGTTTACGGTCGTGCTGCCGCTGCGCGCGCCAGGCCCGCGATGAGGCGCTGCGATGAGGTTTACCCTGGCGCTGCAGCGCGCACAGGGGAACGACAACCTGGGACGAAGTGGTATGATGCGACAGCGGCGTGATTGCGGTCGTCGCCTCGACAAACATTGGCTGGCACGACCACTACCTATTTATTCTCACCTCTGCAGGTCCTATGGCGACAGACGAAGAACTACCGCGCGCGATCATCGAACGCGTCCTTTCCGGCAGCCCGGATGGGAGCGTCGATGTCAGCATCGAACTACTCCAGACGCTGGCCAACGCATTGTCGAATATCATCGGCGAAGACGGCTTCGAGTCGCTGTTGTATCGCACCGCAAAACGCGTGGGACGCGATTTTCCGTGGATGCAATTCGACCCGCGCGCCCGTCCGGCCGACCCGGAATTCGAACTGTTCCGGCTGTGCTTTGCGGGCCAGGAACCGGAGCGGGTACGGGCCGCCAGCATCCTATTATTTGGCACCTTGGTCGACATCCTGACCGTGCTGGTCGGATCGCACATGACGAAGTTGATTTTGAAGTCCGCACTCGGCCGCGCGCGCGGAGGCGTAATTAGCAAGGAACAGCACGATGGATAAGCGGGTAGAAATCAAACGTTTGGCAACCGGCGTGCAAGGCTTCGATGAACTGTTGGGCGGCGGCGTTCCCGAGTTTTCCTTTAACCTGATCGCCGGCACGCCCGGCAGCGGCAAGACCACGCTGGCCCACCAGATGATGTTTGCCATGGCCAACCCGCAGTCGCGCGCGATCTTTTTTACCGTGCTCGGCGAGCCGCCCCTGAAAATGCTGCGCTACCAGCAGCAATTCAAGTTTTTTGACTTCGACAAGATCGACAGCGCGATCAAGTTCGTCAACCTGGCCTCGGACATGGTCGATGGCGACTTTGAGCGCGTGCTTGCGCGCATTGCCGACGAAGTCCAGGAGTTCGAGCCGAGCCTGGTGTTCGTCGATTCGTTCCGTTCGGTGGCGCAGTCGGCACCGTCCAACGACCATGGCGCTGCCGGCCTGCAGTACTTTGTGCAGCAGTTGGGCATGCAGATGACGAGCTGGCAGGCGACCACGTTCTTGATCGGCGAATACCTGCAGCCCGAAGCTGAATCGGGACCCGTATTTACCGTGGCCGACGGCATCGTGTGGCTGTCGCAGCTGGTGCGCGGCGATTCGATGGTGCGCAAGATGCAAGTGGTGAAAATGCGGGGTGGCTCGCAACGGCTGGGCTCGCATACCTTTCGCATCGACGACACCGGGGTCGAGGTGTTCCCGCGCGCAATGATGCAGGAACCGGACTCGGAGCGGCCCGGCTTTGGCGCCGACAAGCGCCTGTCGCTGGGCGTGCCCGAGCTGAACGAGATGATGGGCGGCGGGGTGCCGCAAGGCTATTCGGTGCTGCTGGTGGGGCCGTCCGGTTCCGGCAAAACAGTACTCACCACCGAATTTTTGGCCGAAGGGGCGCGCCTGGGCGAAACGGGCGTCATCGCCGCATTTGAAAAGAGTCCGAACCAGCTGCTCAGCTTAAAGCTCAACCGGCTGGTCGAGTCTGGCGCGGTGGGCATCATCAATACCCGCACGCTGGATTTGTCGATTGACGAGATCCTGCACGACCTGGTGGCCATGATCAAGGAAAAAAAGGCGACGCGGGTGGTAATCGATTCCCTGTCCGGCTTTGAGCTGGCGCTGTCGTCCATTTTCCGCGACAACTTCCGCGAGTCGCTGTACCGGCTGGTGGCGGTGCTGACCGGGATGGGGGCCACCGTCCTCATGACGGCCGAGCTGGAAGACCGCTACACCGTGCTGCAATTTAGCTCGTACGGCAATGCGTTCCTGGCCGACGCCATCATCATGCAGCGCTACATTGAACTGGACGGCCAGTTCAAGCGGGTCGTTTCCGTGGTCAAGGTGCGCGGTAGCGCGCACAGCAAGGACGTGCGCTTTTTCGATATCAACGGCGAGCACATCACCATCGGGCGGCGCTTGACAGGCTTCTCCGGCATCCTGTCGGGCCAGCCCGTGCGCAGCCGGCGCGCCGCGCGCACGCGCAAGAATTTGTACCTGTCGCGCTGAGGTGCAGCCGCGCAGGCAACGCTGTGGGAACGCCGCGGCGGGGCGCGGCGCCGCAAGGTGATAAACTGCGCCCCTGCCATTTACCCATCAAGATCATGACCACGCCGAACAAGCCTGCACCAACCAAACGCGCCCTGGCGCGCTCCCAGAAAGAAAAAGTCGCCAATCCATTCCTGGACGGCGAACTGTATGCCCGCATGCGCGACTATACGGAGCGTGATGCGGCCATCATCAAGGAGCTCAAGGCGATCGCCGCCCGCGGGGCCGGCAAGCTGGCGCCAGATCCGCGCCATGCGCCGTCGCTGGCGGCAATCCGCCCGCTCGTCAAGAAAGGCATCACGCTGGCCGACATGCTCGCCCGGATCACGGCGGGCACCGAAAAGGCCTTGTGGGAACCGTGGCTGGGCGCTTTCGGCTTTGAGCTGCTGTCGGTGAACTACACCGGTTCGCCGCGCAATGCCATGATCGCCATCGACCTGGGCGCCACGTCCAAGGCGGCGCCCGTGTTTTCCAAGCTGGGCGTGTACAACTGGCGCAGCCTGGTGGCCGAGGATTGTACCGAGCTCCACACCGAGAAGGCGACCGAGACGAGCGCCTTCAAGGTGGTGGCGGTATACCGCCTCGATGCGCCGGTGAAGCAGGCGACGGGACCGGCCGGTACGGAATAGGCTTCCCTCACGCCCCCCTCACGCCGCTACGGCCGGGCCGCTTCAAGCGTTCCAGCGTGCTTTCGCCCGCCGTTTGGAACTGACTGGCGGATGGCGTCGATCTCGGCCGCCTGGTCGAGCGGATTTGCGGGCATTAGCCGTTGCCAGCGCCTGCACGGCTCTTTTTGCCTGGGAATCAAAATCGGCCAAACGCCGGCTGAGCGCATCTAAAATTTTCTGTAACTCTTCCATGTAGGCGCAGCGTGTCGGCCAACTGCTCACGCCAAAGCGTGTCGTCGTGTTCGCCCAGGCCGGCGCCCGGGACCCTACCTTTTGAAGGAATAATTGGCGCTGGTGGAGGCTAGGGCGCGGCGCAGGATGTGCCGCACACGCCAGCACAGCCAAGCCAGCAGCGCCAGCAAGGCCAGCCAGGGCAAGAGAGGCAGCAGCATGCTGACGAACGGGGCCCGTTGCCCGGCCGTGTTCGGGGAGGCGGCGGAATCGCTGCTGCGGTGCGCATGCGCGCTCGACGTGGCGCGCCCGAGCAGAAAGCCGGTGACGACGTAGCCTGGTCCGCTTCACGCGCGCTGCACGAGAATGGGCGCGGGGGGCGGCATCGAAGTTGGCGCTGGCGGCGGGGCAGTGCATGCGTGCTCGGCGGCGCGCCGGCCTTGCGGTTGTGTGCGTGCGCTGCCACTTGTCGCGACCGCTCTTTGAGAGGAAGATCCGCTCTTGAACGAACGCGCCGACGAAGCCTTAACTGACGCCTCGGACATGGCGGGCAGCAGCGTGGCCAGCAGCAGGGCAAAAAGAGTGGACTTCATGGTTGTTCTTAAGTAGAAGTAAAAGTTGAGAGAAGAATAACCGTACGTATGGTGCGCTGCACCGGTAAAAAAGGAACAGATTCACCATGACTCGCAGATATATGGACATGAACCAGCACGACGCCCTGTACACCGTGGCGCGCCGTTATCCGGGCGGGCTGGAAGCGCTGGCGGTCACCATCGGCATCTCCGCCAACGTGCTGCGCAACAAGCTGTCGCCGACGATTTCGTCGCACTACCCGTCGTTTGAAGAGGTATCCGTCATCGTCGAGCACTGTCATAAGGCGGGCGTGGAGGATGCGCACTTGCCGCTGCACGCGATGCTGATGCGTCACGGGATGGCCGCGTTCCTGGTGCCGCAGCCCGACTGCGTGGGACGCGACGACCTGTCGCAGACGGTATGCAGGGTAATGAGCGAGGTGGGCGCGGTGGCCGAGGCGGTCTCGGGCGCGTTAAGAGATGGCGTGGTGACGATCGCCGAAGCTGACCTGATCGAGCGCGAGTTTCACTCGGCGCTGTCGGCAATGGGCGCGTGGCGCGCGCGCCTGAAGATGCAAGCCGAGTCGCGTCCCTAAAGCCGCCCCCGTTCCAAAGGGTGGGTTGCCGCCGGAATTGGCGCTTAGCGCGCTTGCGGCTGGGGGGCGCGCGATGGGCGCAGCGAATTGAGAAACAGGCCCAGGCCGCCGAAGGCAAGCGTCAGGATGACCAGCAGTTCGAACGCGGTCATCGTGCGTAAATTCAGGCTGACCGAGGAAATGACGCCGAACACCAAGGCACCGAACGAGGCGATGCCAATCAGCCAGCCCAGGTAGCTGCGGGCGTTGTAAAACACCATGCCGATGCCGATGATCAGGGGAATCAGGATCATGCCGCCGGTCAGCCCCATCGCGCCCGAGCCGAACAGGCGCGTGCCCAGACCGAAATTCGAACTGACGACAATGCCGTTGAGCAAAAGGTAAAAACCTCCGCACATCATGATCAGGCCGAGTAAAAATTTGCCGATGCCACCGCTGGTCCCGCCTGCTCCGTTCATGCTCGATTCTCCTGCCGGGTGAATGAATAATGCCGACACTATAGCAAACAATATTATGGGCTTAGCATCGATTTTTGGGCTTTGCGGCGGTAATCGGCAGCCACAATTGCCGTCGCATCCGAGCCGGCCGGCTGCGATGCGACCGCATGGCGGAGTAAGCGGCTTGCTGCTGCGCACTTGACAAGCCTTCAGCAATTTGAAACCATGTGGGCCATGACGAATCAAAATCCACATCGTACGAGCCGTAACTGGTGGCGCCGCCCTTAACGCGGAGCCAGTGAATAGCCACGAGATGTTCATCAACGCCGCCCCGACCATGCGGCGGTTTTTTCGCCTGCACGGTGGGCTCCGGCTCAGACTACAGGTACCCCATGACCCGCGCCACGCTCCCCATTATCCTGACCGGCGACCGCCCGACCGGCCCGCTCCACCTCGGCCATTTTGTCGGCAGCCTGCGCAACCGCGTGGCCTACCAGCACGACTATCGCCAGTTCATCATGCTCGCCGATGCCCAGGCCTTGACCGACAATATGGAAGACACCGGCAAGGTGCACCGCAATGTGCTCGAAGTGGCGCTGGACTACTTGGCGGTGGGCATCGACCCCGCTATCTCCACGATCCTGATCCAGTCGCAGATACCGGAGCTGGCCGAACTGACTTTTTATTACCTGAACCTGGTGACGGTGGCGCGCCTGGAGCGCAATCCGACGGTGAAGGAAGAAATTCGCCTGCGCGGTTTCGAGCGCGATATTCCCGCCGGCTTTTTGACTTACCCGGCCAGCCAGGCGGCCGACATTACCGCCTTCAAGGCAACCCTGGTGCCGGTGGGCGACGACCAAGTGCCGATGATCGAGCAAACCAATGAGATCGTCCGCAAATTCAACCGCCTGGCGCAGCGCGAGATCCTGGTCGAGGCCAAGGCCCTGGTGCCTGCACTGGGACGCCTGCCTGGCATCGACGGCAAGGCCAAGATGAGCAAGTCGCTCGGCAATACGATTAACCTCGGCGCCAGCGCCGATGAGATCCGCGCGGCGGTCAAGCAGGTGTACACCGATCCGCTGCATCTGCGGGTGGACGACCCGGGCCATTTGGAGGGCAACGTCGCGTTTATCTACCTCGATGCCTTTGACCCGGACCAGGAAGGGCTCGCCGGACTCAAGGAGCGCTATGTGCGCGGCGGCGTGGGCGACAGCCTGGTCAAAAAGCGCCTGGAAGGCGTGCTGCAAGAGATGCTGGCGCCAATCCGCGCGCGCCGCGAAGCATTTGCCCAAGATCCCGGTGCGGTCATGCAGATGCTCAAGGATGGCACCTTCAAGGCGCGCGACGTTGCTGCCAGGACTGCCGACGAGGTGAGGGCGGCGCTCGGCCTGCGCTACTTTTAAGACCAGGCCGCGCGCATTTCAGGGCGCGAACGCGTGCGCATGCGCGGCCTCGCAATGGATGGCGGTCGTGTCAAATACCGGGATGTCAACGTCGGCCTGGCTGATAAGCAGAGGTATTTCGGTGCAGCCCAAGATGACGCCTTGCGCTCCCGCGGCGGCCAGTTTGCCAATGATCTGCTGGAAAACGCGCCGGCTGGCTGCCGTGATACGGTGGTGAACGAGCTCTGCGTAAATGATTTCATGCAGTTTGTCCTGGTCGCCAGCATCGGGCGTGACGATGTCGATGCCGCGCGCGGCCAAAGCGGCATGATAAAACGTTCCGGACATGGTCTGCCGCACGCCCAGCAAAGCGACTTTGCGCAGGCCCGACGCCTGCACCCGCTTGGCGGTCTCGTCCACGATGCTGATGAAGGGCAGTGCCGCCTGCGCAATGACGGCCGGCGCGAAGCGGTGCGCGCCGTTGGCGCATAGCAGGAAAAAATCGGCGCCGGCCGCCTTGAGGCGTTGCGTCTGTTCAATCAAAAATTGCTCGATTGCGTGCGGCGACGCCTCGCCCGCGCGCGACGTAAAGTCGAACTGGTTCATGCTCAGCACGACGAGGCGGGCGCTGTGCGCGTCGCCCATGCGTTCAGCCGTCATGGCGTTGAGGATGCGGTAATACTGCGCCGTTGAAGCCCAGCCAATGCCGCCGAGCAGGCCGATCGTTTTGGTCTGCATGCTGCCGTCCGTAGGAAAACAAGTATTAGGCCACACACCATGCAGTTTCAGCAAGCCATTGCCACGCTCAGCGCGCGTCCCTGTCGTCGTGCCGCTGCAGCAAGTAGTATCCCGCGCCCGCGATGGCGGCGACAATGGCCGCCTTGCGCACCAGACCGGCCTTGTTATGCTGCCACTCGGCCTTGATGCCCATCTCCGCGAGCAGGTTGGGAAGGTGACCTCGTCCCAGGTCCTGGCCGATACCTTCGATCACGTTGACGCGGTCGGCCAGCAACAGCAGCAACCAGTGGCGAATATCGTTTTCGGTCAACTTGTAAGCAAAACGACGCATCAGTCCGGATAGCCCGCTGGGCGGGACGCTGGTGCCGAAAAGAGGCGTCAGGCCGGGCCGCTCCGGGGAGACGAACACTTCGATGTTCCGCTGTTGCTGTTCCAGCTGCTCCCGGTGCTTGCCATCATGGACGCGGGGCGTGCGCTCCATGGGCACGCCGGGACGGTCTTTGCGGTCGAGGTCGGCTCCCCAGCCGGGGATGGCTTCGAGTTCGGCGCGCGAACGGCGGGTGGGGTGGGTATGGCCGATGTGTGCGTTGGGATTGTCCATGCGAGCCTCCGTTAGTGCAGTGTGCCGCCCGCCTTCAGCGTCTCGCGCAGGGGCGGAGTGACGAGGATGGTCTTGATGCAGTTGTCGAGCTTGCTCGAGAACATGTGATAGGCGTCGGCCACTTCCTCCAGCGGCACGCGGTGCGTGATGATTTGCTTGGGATCGATGCGCCCCGCGCGGATGTGCTCGATGAGGCGGGGTACGTGGCGTTTGACGCTGGCTTGATTCATGCGCAGCGTGAGTCCCTTGTTGAGCGCGTTGCCGATGGGCACGGCGTTGAAGGTGGGGCCATACACGCCCACGATGGACACATTGCCGCCCTTGCGCACCGAATTGATGGCCCAGTGCAGGGCGGTGGCGGCGCCGGCCTGCAGCTTGAGGTAACGCCCGCTCAGCGTTTGCGCCGCGCTGCCCGACGCCTCGCAGCCGACGGCGTCGATGCACACGTCGGCGCCCAGCCAGTCCGTCATCTTCTTGATGTGCAATGCCATGTCGCGCACGTCCTTGAAGTTGACGACCTCGCACTGCGCAAACTTGCGCACGAAGTCGAGCCGGTACTCGACATGGTCAACGACGATGACGCGCCCGGCGCCCATCAGCCAGGCTGACTTTGCGGCGAAGATGCCGACCGGACCGGCGCCGAACACGACGACCGTGTCGCCCTCGGCGATGTCGCCCATTTCGGCTGCCTGATAACCGGTGGGCAGCGCATCGGTGAGTATCACGGCGTCGTCGTCGTCGATATCGTCGGGAATGAGGATGGGGCCGACGTCGGCCATGGGCACGCGCACCAGCTCGGCCTGGCCGCCGTCGTAACCGCCGGCCATGTGCGAGTAGCCGTAGATGGCGCCCACGGCGCTGGCCTCGGGATTGGTGTTGTGGCAGTTGCCGTAGAGTTCACGATCGCAGAAAAAGCACGCTCCGCAAAAGATATTGAAGGGCACCAGCACGCGGTCGCCGACCTTGAGCGACGTGACCGATGGGCCAAGTTCTTCGATGACGCCGGTAAATTCATGGCCGAAGGTGGTCCCGACCCTGGTGTCGGGCACCAGGCCATGGTACAGGTGCAGGTCGGAGCCGCAGATGCACGAGCGCGTGACGCGCACGATGGCGTCGTTCGGATGCTCGATGACCGGGTCGGGTTTTTGTGTTGCGCGCACGCGGTAGGGGCCGCGGTAATCCATGGCGATCATAGTTCCCCCGTAGTTGATGAACCTGCTGTGAGATTGCAGCTCCTTATCTACAGCTCAATACCTGCATCCCAATATCTGAAGCTCATTACTTGCAGCCCAATACTTGCAGCTCAATAAGCGGCACCAGCGGGCCGCATGCACTCAACATAGGGGAAGGGTAAAACAATAGCGATAGGCGCACAGAAAAAATGACGGGTTTTTCCGCCATTTGGTGCCGCCAGTCAGCATCGCGCCCGATTTATTCCTTGGGCGCCTCATGCGGCAGCACGTTGAGAATTTCCTGCAGCAAGTTCTGGGCCGAAACAATGCCCTTCAGGCGCCCGAATTCGGTCACGGAAATATGTTCAATTTTGTTTTCGGTCATCAGCTTGGCCACTTCTTCGACCGTGTCGGTCGGGCTCACTTCGAACGTTTTGATGCGACTGATTTCCCAGGCCTGCACCGCCTTCGCATTTTTGCCTTCGGCATGAAAGGCAGCCAGCTCGGGCGCGCCCAGCATGCCGACGATGGCCCCGTTCGAGCCGACCACCGGGGCCGAGGCCAAGCCTTGCGCGGCAAAGATCTCCTCGACTTTCTCGATCGAATCTTCGGCGTGCACCGTCCACAGCGTCGCTTCCATGACCTGCGAGATCGGTTTGCCGACGGTGGACACCAGTTCAACGGCCACCGCCACTTCGGCCGCCGTGACTTGCGGATCGGATGCGGGAACGCTCGCCGCGAACGAGACCGTTTCAAATGCGATCTCGTTGGTGGAGGTCGGCAGCCGGTCCGGTTCGATATCGGGCAGGGGGGTAATGGTCACGGGTGGCTCCTCAAGTGCGATTTGTCATGGAGCTTAAGCCGGCACACCATGCCTGACTGTTCGTTAGCGTACGCAGCAACGTTGTGCTGTCGAATGAACACATTGCTCGGGAAGCAAGAAACTTACTTGCTGTTTCCAACGCGTACCAATAAGATAAGACACAGATCTTACACGGTAGGCTGGGTTTGACATTTCCTTGGAGTACGAAAATGGATATCCTGATCGCAGATGACGACGACGCCTCGATCCTGTTGCTAAAGGAGATGCTGACCGAATGGGGCCACGAGGTCGTGGTAGCCGATGATGGCGCCGCCGCCGCGCGCCTGCTGGCCGCGCCGGACGGTCCGCTGGTCGCCATTCTCGGCGCGCTGATGCGCGGGATGGACGGGATCGACGTCTGCCGCACGATCCGCGACAGCGTGCGGGAGCGGTATGTCTATATGATCTTGCTTGCCGCGCACACCGAAGCCGAGTCCGCCGTCGCGGCCATGAGCGCCGGCGCCGACGAGTACATCGCCAAGCCTTTCAGTGCGCAGGACGTGCTGGTACGGGTACGGGCCGGGCGCCGCATCGCCGAGCTGGAGCAGGAATTGCGTTACCGCGCCACGCGCGACGCGCTGACCGATATTTACAGTCGCGGTGCAATTATCGACCTGCTGCACAAGGAGGTCGCGCGCCAGGGACGCTCGCAGCATGCGGTGTCGATCATTTTTTGCGACCTGGACCATTTCAAGGACGTCAACGACACGCTTGGCCCCCTGGCCGGCGACGAGGTATTGCGCGAGGTGACGCGCCGCATGGGCGCCGGGTTGCGGCCCTATGACGCGCTGGGGCGCTACGGGGGCGAGGAGATGCTGTGCGTGCTGCCTGACTGCGACCTCGCCGGCGCGCTCGAAGTTGCCGAGCGAATGCGCGCGGCGGTGGCCGCAACGCCCGTCTCCACCCAGGCTGGCGCCGTTCCGATCACCGTGAGCATCGGCGTGGCGACCATGTCGCGCGACGAAGTCAGTTCGCTCACCGAGTTGCTGCAGCGCGCAGACAACGCCTTGTACCGGGCCAAGCAAAACGGGCGCAATTGCGTGACGATCGGCAGTTGAGCAGGCCTGTTGCGACAGTGTCCGCGCCGCTTCCATACCGCGGCCCTCGCCGACAACGCACTTGATGTGCGCGCCGAGGGTTGCGAAAGGCGCGCACAAAAACTGGCGAGTCGGTCCCGTGCTTTTCTTTAACATGCACCGGATGGGAAGGACTGGTCCTACAGGATAGGCGGGGGTGCACCTATTTGCGCACAGTGGGCGTCCGGTTAAATTGGTTACGACGTCTACTAATCCCGACACGGAGATGCTGGGTGTTGGTTTCTATTTCGCACGGGCGTCGTGTGCAACTTTGCTATAAAGTACATAATGGAGCGCTTGCGATGGGGCGGGTCACACTGCGCCGCCTCGCAACGAGCTGACTGTTGAAGCTGCGCATTCTTAAACCTGATTGACCAGGAGGAACACTATGCTGTATCGAATCGTTACCCTGACCGCGCTCGCCTTGGGCGGTGCTCTGCTGGCGAAGCAAATGAAGCAATCACGTGGCGTCCAGTCCCCATCCAGCGTCGAGGAAGACATCGCTGTCAATGTACCGGTGCGGGTCGCTTACGATCAGTTCACCCAGTTTGAAGAGTTCCCGCGCTTCATGGACAGCGTCCATGAAGTCAAGCAGCTCGACGACAAGCGCCTGCATTGGCACGCTTCGATCGCTGGCAAGGATATCGAATGGGATGCCGAGATCACCGAGCAGGTGCCCGACAAGCGCATTGCGTGGCGCAGCACGTCGGGCACGCCGAACGGTGGCAGCGTCACCTTCCGCAGCCTGTCGCGTTCGCGTACCCGGATCACGCTCGAAATGTATTACGAACCCCAGAATGGGATCGAAATGGTGGGCGATGCACTGGGCGCGGTGCGTGCCACGGCTCGCGGCAACCTGAAGAATTTCAAGGAAATGATCGAACTGCGCGGCCAGGAAACGGGCGCCTGGCGCGGTACGATCGCGCCGCAGCCCGAGGCCGGTACCAGCCACTAGTGTCCTGAGTTGAAAGTTCGTTGCTTATAAATGTTCCGAAATCGCCAAGAGACAAGGAACAAAAGCGGAGCAAGGCCGAGGCCTTGCGAGCATTTTTGACGCAGTATCGCGGCGATTCTCGGGATATTTATTCAACGAACTTACAACTCAGGACACTAGCAACAGGCGTTAACGCCGGTGGCAGTGCCGGCGCTGGCAGTACCAGTGTTGCTACTACCGGTGCTGCCCGTGCCCTTACTTGTTCACCACCAGCGACAGCCGCTTTCCGCCCGCTGGCGGTATCGTGCCTTCGGCGCGAACCCGGTTGCGCCCACTCGTCTTGGCAAGGTACAGGGCGCGGTCCGCGGCGTCGACCAGTTCGGCGGCTGTCATGCCCTCCACCGGCACCAGCGCATGGACGCCGCAGCTGACCGTGACGCAGTGCGAGGAACCGGCCACATGCGTCATCTGATGCGCGGCCACGCGTTTGCGAATGGCTTCGGCCACGGCAATCGCGCCGCGCAGCCCTGTGTTGGGCAGCAGGATCGCAAACTCTTCGCCGCCCAGGCGCGCCGCCATGTCGTCGCTTCGGCGGCGACCGCCGCTGACGCAGCCGGCCACGGCTTTGAGGCATTCATCGCCGGCCGGGTGTCCGTAGCGGTCGTTGTACTTCTTAAAATGGTCGACGTCCAGCATGACCAGCGCCAGCGGCGCGCCTTCATCGAGCGCGCGATTGAATTCCCAGTTGAGCCGCACGTCAAACTGGCGCCGGTTGGCAATGCCCGTGAGCGCATCCTTGAAGGCTTGGCGCCGCAGTGAGCGGCTCTTTTTGACCAGCAGCTTTTGCAGGCTGCGCCTGTCTTTTTCCAGGCGGTCGCGCAGCGCGATCTGACCGTACAAGCGGATGCCAAGCCACAGTTGAATGAGCAGCAGCAGCGACACGCCGGCCGTGGACAGGTAGGCGCTGTCCCACCAGCTGGCCAGTACGTCGTCGGTCGGGCGGCTGAGCGCCACCATCAACGGGTAGCCGGCCACGCGCCGATAGCTGTACATAATGTCGCCGCCCTGCGCCGCGGCCCCCACGCTCAGGATGGCGTCGCCCGGTTCGCCTTTTTGCTGGCGCCACAGCACGAACGCGGGATTGGCGCGCATGTCCTTGCCTACGTCCAGGTCGTTCTGGGGGCGCGAGAGTACCATTGGACCCGATTCAAGCGCCACCAGCATGTTGCCCCGGGCGCCGATGTCAACTTGGCCGGGAAAGTCGCGCAGCGAGGCGATCCGGATCGTCGCCATCGCCATGCCGCCAAAGCTACCGTCACGCAATGTCAGGCGGCGTGACAGCGGCAATATCCAAGCGCCATTGCCGGGCGCGCGCGCCGGCGCCCCGATGAACAGCGCGTCGTCTGCCATTGCGGCGTGGTGCGCGAGGTGCTCGCGCACGATTTCTGTGGCGTCTGGGTTGGCCGACCCTGGATTGGCCAACCCTGGAACGAGGGCGCCCTTGGCGTCGTACAGCGCGAGCGCCTGCAGCAGGGGCGCGCGCCGGGTGCGTTCGGCCAGATAGCGCGTGAGTGACTCCGTATCGCTCAGCTCGGCCTGCAGGTGCATGCGCTCCACCAGGTCGCTCAGGATGCCGTCTGCCAAGTCGAGGCCGTGGCCGACATGGTCGCCCAGCGCTTGGGTGATGTTGGCCGCGGAAAGCGTAGCAGCCTGGAGCTGGACCTTGCGCGCCTTGTACACGCTCCAGCCCTGCATGCCGCCGAGCGAGAGGCAGACGAGCGAAAAGAACACGATCGCCACCAGCGTGACCGGACGTTTTTGGTGATCAAGCTGCGAGAGCGAGGCAAGGATCTGGGCTGGCTTCATGTATGTTGCGGGCAAGGGGGGGGCGGCAGAAGCGTAGGGAGCGCAAGGGCTGATCAAGCAAGCCGGGGCGCAATGTGAGCAGTATTTTAGACGATATTATCTAAATCACAAGTGGAGGCGGTTGTTTCCACACGTTATTTTTTTTCCATCCACACCTGCGCGCGCCGGCACACGAGGCAGCGGGAAGAGCGCTTCACGCGCGCGACATCGACGGCAATGCCGGCGCGTTTCCAACAATCGCCCGGGCACTTTGGTGGGGGCAATGCGCAGCCCTTAGTTTGCGTTTATCCTCGCAGCGAAAGACTTGCTTTTGCGGTATAAATCATTAACATAAACAGTTGTCATTTGTTAATATTATTGAATCATGCAGAAGGCGGGCAAGGCTTGCACAATGCGTTCAACTTGTAGGCGGAGCAATGGATCAGCAACACGAAGATGGCTTGACGACGCGACCGGCCACATCCCGCGCCCGGCTCCCCGCCATGGCAATGGCCGCAGCCGGATGCTGCGCCGTGCTGGCCGGCTGTACGGCGCTGCCCTCGCTCGATGGGCGCGTGGCCTCGCGCGCGCTGGCGCACGACGACAACACGCGCATCGGGCGCGCGATCGCCCCGCGCGCGGCTGGGCACAGCGCTCTGAGCGGTGTGAATGTGCTGCTCGACGGGCGCGACGCATTTGCGGCGCGCATCATGATGGCCGATGCGGCCGAGCGCAGCCTCGACGTCCAGTATTACATTTGGCGCAACGACACGACCGGCATGCTGATGCTGCGCGCACTGCGCGCCGCCGCCGAGCGCGGGGTGCGGGTGCGCCTGCTGCTGGACGATAACAATACCGCCGGCCTGGACACGGCGCTCGCCGTGCTCGACGCCCATCCGAACATCGAAGTGCGCCTGTTCAATCCCTACGTGCTGCGCGGCGCGCGCACGCTGGGTCTGCTGGCCGACTTCAAGCGCCTGAACCAGCGCATGCACAACAAGTCGTTCACGGCAGACGGCCAGGCCACCGTCGTGGGCGGGCGCAATGTGGGCGACGAATACTTCGACGCCACCGGCCAGGTGCTGTTCGCCGACCTCGACATCCTGGCCGTCGGTGCGGTGGTAACGGCGGTGGAGAAGGACTTCGACCGCTACTGGAACAGCCGCTCGGCCTATCCCGCGGCCACCTTGCTCACGCCAGTCGCGCCGGAAGCGGCGGCCGCTTTGCACGCGCGCTACGAGCGCGCCGCCGCCGAGCCGGTCGCGCGCGCCTATCTCGACGCGATGCGCGCGTCCACCTTTGCGGCCGAACTGACGCAGCAGACGCTGCCGCTCGAATGGGTGCCTGTGGAACTGGTCAGCGACGACCCCGAAAAGGTGCTGGGCGGCGCGCCCGAAGCGGGCTTGGCCTACCAGCTGCCGGCCAAGTTCGGCGAGCCGGCGCGCCAGGTCGACCTGGTGTCGCCGTACTTTGTGCCGGGTGCGAACTGGGCGGCGCGCTTCGAGCTGCTGGCGCAAAACGGTGTCAAGGTGCGCATTCTGACCAACTCGCTGGAAGCGACCGATGTCAAGGCGGTGCACGCGGGCTATGCGCGCTGGCGCAAGCAGCTGGTCGCCTCGGGCGTCACGCTGCTCGAACTGAAACGCACCTGGCCGCGCAAGGGTGAGCCCAAGCGCGGCGGCGGCCCGGGCGGCAGTTCCGGCTCCAGCCTGCACGCCAAGACCTTTGCCGTGGACCAGTCGCGCATGTTCGTCGGCTCGTTCAATTTCGATCCGCGCTCGGCCGATCTGAACACCGAGATGGGCTTCGTGATCGACAGTGCGGCGATGGCGCAGCGCATGTCGGCAGTGCTGGACAAGCAGATCCTGGCACTCGCCTACGAGGTCAAGCTCACGCCCCAAGGCCAGCTGCGCTGGCTCGAGCGCAGTTCCGCCGGGGTCCAGACCTGGCACGAGACCGAGCCCGGGGCCACCCTGTGGCAGCGCGGCAGCGTGCAGCTGATGTCGCTGCTGCCGATCGACTGGCTGCTGTAGGGCGGCGGCGCGACAGGATACGCAGTAAATGCGTTACGATTGCGCACCGAACCTGAAAGGACAGCGATGCAGCCGAGATCTCCACGACGCAGGGCAGCGCCGGGCGCCGCGTTCCCGTGCGCCCCCATGGCGCGCTGCACTTGCTTTGCCATCTTTTACAGTACCTGCCCGGCCAGAGCGCTGCCGCTGTGAGCGGCGTTCTGAGCACCTCACTGCGCTTCCTGGTGCGCGGCGCCCTGTCGTTCTGCCTGATCGTGACGGTGCTGCTGGCGGGCCGCTACATCGTCAGCGAGTGGCGCGCCTTTGATGCGGCCCGGCGCGACCTGGCGCTGCTAGCCGGCGGCGAACAGCACCTGGGCGGCGAGCGCACACAGCTCAAGTTAGCATCGATGGCGCGCGTCAAGCGTCTCGGGCAGGCGTCGGCCGAGGCGCTCGACGCCCATATCGATGCGCTGGGCAAGCAGATTACCGCGCTCTCGGCCAAGCCGGAGGCGCAAGCACTGTCGTTCGGCCTGCCCGGCAGCGGCCAGCTGATGCAGGGCCTGGTGGCCAAGTCGCGCCGCATGCTGGAAATTGAACTGTTGTCGCAGGAGCGCGACTACCTGGTGGCGCTGCGCGCGGCAGCGCGCGCCGGCGTGGACCGGGACGCAGCCATGCAAGCGCTGGCACGGCTGCACGCGGCCCACGTAGCCGCCTATGATGCGCTCAACGACAACTTGCGCGCACAAAGCCGGATCCGCGTCAACAGCCTGTGGCGCTCCTACCTGCCGGGCACGGTGGAGTTTGGCATGCGCGACCGGCTGGTGCAGGAGGAGGCCGAACTGGTGCGCGCCAATAACGCCGCCGCCAGCGCGGTGGCCTTGCAGCAAAATGCGCTCAGCATCATCGGCGCGCCCAGGGCAAGCTTGCAATTCATTGTCAACGATGCGCGCCTGGACGCGGCGATGGGCCAGTTGCGCGGGGCGATCTCGGCCGGCGAGGCTTACGCCAGTGCCAACTGGGCGGGGAGAATGGCCGAGTCGGTGCGCGAAGTGGCGCCCACCGCCGGCGCGATTTTGCTCTCGCTGATGCTGGTGCCGGTTGCCATCAAGGTCGTCTTTTATTACCTGCTGGCGCCGCTGGCCGAGCGCCTGGCGCCGTTTTACGTGGACCGTCACGCCAGCGGCCTGCTGGAGATCCACGCAGCGGGAGGCAGGCGCGCCACGGCCCTGGGCAACAGCTCGGCGCCGTCGGCCGTCGTTACGCTGCGCGAGGGCGACGAAATGCTGATCCAGTCGGCCTGCATCCAGAGCGCCGCGGTGACGGTGGCGTCCAGCACGCGCTGGATGCTGGACTGGACCAACCCGTTTACCTGCCTGGCGGCGGGGCTGTTCGCGCTGACCCGCATCGTCAGCACGCAGCCGGCGGCGATCGTGGTTTCGCCCGCGCGCGACCCGCTGGCGGAAATCGCGCTGCTCACTTTGCCCGAAGGCTCGTCGATGGTGTTCCAGCCGCGCGCGCTGGTGGGCGTCATCCACCGGCTCGACCAGCCGCTGCACATGAAGCGCTACTGGCGCCTCGGGAGCCTGCACGCGTGGCTCACGCTGCAGCTGCGCTACCTGGTTTTCAGCGGGCCGGTGACGCTGATCGTCAAGGGTTGCCGCGGGGTGCGGGTGGACGCGGTGGACCATGGCCGCGTGATCAGCCAGGCGGCCACGCTGGGGTTTAGCACCAGCACCGCGTATTCCACCAGCCGCTGCCAGACCTTCCTGCCGTACCTGCTCGGCCGCGCACCGCTGCTGAACGACCGTTTCGATGGCGAGGTGGGCTTTTGCGTGTACGAAGAAGCGCTGCCGGCCGATGCCAGGAAGGGCGTATTTGGGCGGGGGCTGGAAGGCTTGACCGATTCGGTGCTCAAGGTGTTCGGGGTGTAGGCGCCGCATGCGCAGCTCGGCAAGAGAATCAACAATACGCCGTTTGCCTGCTGCTGAGTTGTCGCGCATGCAACGCACGTCACGTTGCTGATTGACACCAGATTATGCGGCAAGGATACTGCTCGTTCATCCTGCGCGGGCAACCCGCTTTGCGCTACCAGGGCCGCCATGACAAAGTTCAACCCGCTGTTGTTTGCCTTGCTCTTCATAACAGTGCCCGCCATTGCTGCGCCCAACGCCATCAACGAGGTATTGGAGCGACAGCGCCAGCACGGCTTTATTTCGCCGAGCTTGGCTGTCGAGGCACTCACGGCGGTGCGCGGCGACCTTGCCGGCGCGCCAGTTGAGCTGCGCATGCGCTATCACAATCAGCTCGCCTTGCTCTACATTGGGGCCGAAAATGCGGCGCTGGTCAAGGTCGAGCTCGATGAACTGGAGCGGATGGCAACGGTTGAAAAGTGCGTGCCCTGCGGCCAGTACAAAACGGTCCGCCAGGCGCAACAGGCTATCCGCGGGCAAGATACGGCCGCCTCGCAAGCACTGGTGGGCAAGCTTGAAGCGATCGCGAGCGCAGATGCCAATCTGATGCAAGCAGTGCACTACGTGCGTGCCGGCAGCTACGACATGGTTGGGCTGCATGCGCGCGCCATCGAAGAAGCTTTGGTCGCATCGCAACTGGCCATGAGCACGGCCAACCCGGCCGAGCAGGTTCGTACGCTCAACGTGCTCATGCTTGCCAACATCGGCCGGCGCGACCTGGTGCGCGCGGAAAGTCTGTCGAAAGAAGCGTTCGCGCTGGCCGAACGGATTGGCTACGTCTACATGATGGCTTACATCCGTGCCAACGGCGCCTGGATCCATTCGCTCAAGGGCGAGCATGCCAAGCAGTTGCAAGCGCTGAACGATGTGCTGAAAATTACCCGCGAGCATCCCGGACTGGGCGACTCCGAGCTGGTCGCGCTGGTTAATTTGGCGGAGTATCACTACGAGCAGAAATCGTACAAGCAGGCAGTGCAGCTGGCCACGCAAGCGATTGCCCTGGCCGACCAGCAGGGCAAGCCGGTGGCCAAAGGCGTGGTGATGATTTCGCTGGGGCAGTCCCAGATCGAACTTGGCGAGAGCGACAAGGGCGTGCAATCCTTGCAAACCGCGCTGGTCTTGCTAAACAAGGCGGGCGCCAAGAGTTACGTCATGGATGCCACCCGAGGCTTGGCCGACGGCTACGAGCGTGCCGGAAGGCATAAGGACGCGCTGGCGAGCTTGCACGCCTACGTCAAACTGAAGGACGAAGCAACGCTGCGCGAGCGCGAAAAAGCCATCGCCGAAGCCCAGGAAAAATTTTCTGGCGAGCGCAAGGACAATGAAATCTTGCGCCTGTCGCTCGAAAGCCGCGGTCGCCAGGCCGAGGTCGACGCGCGCGTCTGGCAACAGCGGCTGTGGGCGACGGCAGCGCTGGCGCTGGCGCTCGGTGGCGCATTGCTGATGTTGATGATCAAGCGTTCCCGGGCGCGCAACCGTGTGTTGGAAGACAGCAATGCAGTGCTCAGCGACCAGTCGATGCATGATCCGCTTACGGGCGCCTTTAACCGGCGCCACTGTGTGACCTTGATGAGCCAGCATGAGGCGCTGCTGGCCAGCAAGTCGCGCGACCGCAACTATAGCGCCGGGGTGGGGTTAATGCTGCTCGACGTCGATCATTTCAAGCACATCAACGATACGTTCGGGCACGCTGCCGGCGACGCGGTGCTGGTCGAGATCGCGCAGCGACTGCTGGGGCTGGTGCGCCAGCATGACGTGGTGGTGCGTTGGGGCGGCGAAGAATTTGTACTGGTGTTGCCGGGAACATCGGCTGAAGGCATGGCGGTGCTGGCGGAACGCGTTTTGCAGGTCATCGGCAGCGCACCGGTCGTGGCCGAGGGCAAGTCGATCCCCGTAACGGTCTCAGCGGGCGGCGTGTCGTATCCCTTGCTGCCGGGGCAACCGTGGCAAGACGCGCTCAAGGTAGCTGACGTGGCCATGTACATGGCCAAGGAGAGCGGAAGAAACCTCGCGATTTGCCTGATAACCATTGCTTCGGACACGGCGATGACGACGCTGGTCGACGATCTCGCCGGTGCCGTGGCAGCAGGAAAGGTGCTTGCCAAGGTGATCGCTGGCCCCGTGGCGCAGGTGGATCACGGCATGCAAGTGTCGATCTGATGGGGAGTGGCGAAGTGCGCCAGCTGTTGCTCGGCGCTGCCGTATATGTGGTCGGCCGAACATACGGTAATCAATTCTTTGGACATACTGATGCTATTGAACACTGAATGAATTTGCCATGAAAACTTTTTGCACCAAATCCCTCGTTGTCGTCGTTGTCGCCATCGCCACAGTCCGCAGCTATGTCGCTTTGGCCATGCATACACGTGTGTTGCCAAGGAACCTTGCGTGAGGACTGCCATGAAAATGTCCAACAGCACGTCCAACAGCACGTTTAGCAGCACATCAAGCTCCCGTCTGGACCGCGAAGTTGAGCGCGAGCGCGATGAGCGCCACAAGAATGACGACGCCAGGTCCGGCATTGGTGCCGAGGAAGATTACCGCATGAAGGATGCCCGCGAAAGCACCAGCTCAAGCTACTTTAGCCGCATCAGCCGCTGACCTTATTGGCGTCGTTTCAGCGCGATCATGCGTTGCTGACAGCGACTTTCAGACAATAAGCGTGCGCCGGTCAATCCGCGCACGTGGCCTCAAGGCATTCCTCAACCGGTCCTAGCTGTCCATCTCGATGAACTTGCGGCAAAAGCTCACTTGTTGAGCGGTTCCCACGCAGCGTTTATTTTTCCGTTCGTGCACAGGGACCCTCGGGCAAACATGCTTCATGGTCCTGTTTTGAAACTTTGTCGCATACTTAGTTGCAAAAACAAAATAAGTGGTTTATGCTTGTCCTACGGTTTCTAAAAGGACAAGGCCATGAAGCGCAAATTGCATCTCCTCATTATCGATCCGCAGAACGACTTCTGCGATTTGCCGAAGGAATACTTGCCGTCAAGCGCAGGGGCGGGGGAAAACGTGGCACCCGCGTTGCCGGTACCCGGCGCCCACGCCGACATGCTTCGGCTTGCCGAGGTCATCAACCGCGGCAGCGCGGGCTTGTCGGGCATCAGCGTCACGCTCGACTCGCACCACCGCATCGACGTCGCGCATCCCACGTTCTGGATGGACTCGGCCAAGGGACCGGTCAATCCGTTCACCCAGATTACCAAGGCTGAAGTGGTGCAAGGCAAATACTCGCCGCGTGACGGCGCCGCCTTGCCGCGGGTAATGGCCTACCTCGACGCGCTCGAGTCCGCTGGCCGCTACAACCTGATGGTCTGGCCCACGCACTGCGAAATGGGTTCGTGGGGGCATAACGTGCACGCCGACGTGCGCGCCGCCTATAACCGCTGGGAGGAAAGTACGCTCGGGATCGTAAACAAGATTTGCAAGGGTACCAACCCGTTCACGGAACACTATTCGGCCATCCAGGCCGAAGTGCCCGACGCCGCCGACGACAGCACCCAGATGAATTACGAGTTTATCGACATGCTCAGCGATGCCGACCAGGTGTATATCACCGGCGAAGCGGGCAGCCACTGCGTCAAGGCCACCACCGAGCATATTGTCGAGAATTGGGACCAAAACCAACTGGGCAAGCTGGTGCTGGTTACCGACTGCATGAGTTCAGTCACCGGTTTCGATGAACAGTATCAAGGTTTTATTCGCGCCATGCGCGAACGGGGCGTGCAGATCGCCCAGGCCAGCGATGTGGTGGCCGAACTGATCGAAAACGCCAAGCGTTAATCCAACATGACAAACACCCCAATGACCCCCATCGTCCGCAGCCTGCTTGAAACCGACTTATATAAATTTACGATGTGGCAGGCCTTGCTGCACGGGCATCCGTCCGCCCAGGCCGAATATGCTTTTGTGTGCCGCAATGAACCTGCCTATCCGCTGTCGGAATTAAAGGCCGATGTCGAGCGCGAACTCGATCATTTGTGCAGCCTGGCCTTTTCGCTCGACGAAATCGGCTACCTGCGTTCGCTGCGCTTCATTAAAAGCGACTTCGCCGACTTCCTGACGGTGTTCCGTTTTCAGCGCCGCTTTGTCAGCGTCGAGACCGAGGGCGAGACCTTGCGCATTCGCGCAGTCGGGCCGCAAGTGCACGTGATGGGATTTGAAATTTACGTGCTCTATATCGTCAACGAGCTGTATTTCCGGCGCTTTGACCAGGCCAGCGCATTGGCCGAAGGCCGCAAGCGCCTCGCTGCCAAGCTTGACCTGCTGCGCGCGTTTTCCGAAGAACCATCGTCGCGCCATCCCTTCGAGTTTTTCGATTTCGGCGTACGGCGCAGGTTTTCCGGCGCCTGGCATGAAGAAGTCGTCGCCACGCTGGCGCGCGAAGTGCCGCAGTATTTCAAGGGCACCTCCAACGTCTACCTGGCCATGAAATACAAACTGGTGCCGATCGGGACCATGGCGCATGAATATTTGCAAAGCTTCCAATCCTTTGGCGTGCGCCTGCGCGACTTTCAGAAAGCGGCGCTGGAAGAATGGGTGCAGGAATACCGCGGCGATCTGGGTACGGCGCTAACGGACGTGGTGGGCATGGATGCCTTTTTGGCCGATTTTGATTTGTATTTCGCCAAGCTCTTTGACGGCCTGCGCCACGATTCGGGCGACCCGGTGATCTGGGGCGAGAAAGCGCTGGCGCACTATGCCAAATTGCGCCTTGACGCGCATACGCGGCGCCTGGTGTTTTCGGACGGCCTGGATTTGCCGACGGCGTTTTCGCTGTACCGCCATTTTGCGAACCGCACCATGACCGGCTTTGGCATCGGCACCAATTTGTCGAATGATGTCGGCGTCAAACCGCTCAATATTGTTATGAAGCTGATGAGCTGTAACGGCCAGCCGGTCGCCAAGCTGTCCGATTCTCCTGGCAAAACGCTGTGCAAGGACGAGACCTTTCTCGCCTACTTGCGCCAGGTATTCCATCACGAGTCGGGCCGGGAAGAGGGCGCGTCATGCTAAAACTTGCGCTGGCCCAGCTCAATCCCACCGTTGGCGACTTTGAAGGCAATACTGCGGCGATTGTCGACGCCATGCAACAGGGGGCCGACGCGCTGGCCGACCTGGTGGTGTTGACCGAATTGTCCCTGTGCGGCTACTATCCGGGGGATTTGCTTGAAGACGACATGTTCCTGCTACAGGCCGAGCGTGCCTTGACGGCGGTGCTGGACGCTACGCGCCGCTTCCCGCAACTGGTCGCCATCGTCGGCACCGTGCGCCGCAATACGGGGCCGGGCAAGCCGCTGTTCAATGCCTTGCTGGCGCTGCGCAACGGCGAGATCGTGGCCGAATATTACAAGCAGTTGTTGCCCACCTATGGCATTTTCGACGAGCGGCGCCATTTCGAGCCGGGGCCGGAAGGCGCTTGCATGCTCGGCGTGGCTGGCTACCAAGTGGGATTTTTGATATGCGAAGATGGCTGGAACAACGACGGGCGCGATTACACCGTCAATCCGTTTGCCGCGCTGCGCGCCGGGGCGCCGGATATTGTCGTCAGTATTAACGCCAGCCCGTCCAATATCGGCAAGCGCGAACAGCGCCACGCACTGTTTGCCGCGGCGGCGGTGCAGAACAATCTGCCGATCGTCTATGTCAACCAGGTCGGCGGACAAGACCAGCTGGTGTTCGACGGCGCCTCGTTTGCCGTGTCGCCATCGCAGGGCCTGGCCTTTGAAGCACCGGCTTTCGTCGAACACTTTCAGGTGATTGATTTTGAAGCCGGTAAAATTGTTGGCGCCGCGCCGGTCGCGCACAGTGCGGGCGTTGCCGATTTTACGCGGCGCCAGATTGTGCTCGGCCTGCAGGACTATGCACGGCGCTGCGGCTTTAAAAAGGCGGTGGTCGGTTCTTCCGGCGGGATTGATTCGGCATTGACGCTGGCGCTGGCGGTCGAAGCGCTTGGCAAGGACAATGTCGTCGCCATCACCATGCCGTCGGCTTTTTCCAGTGAAGGCTCGGTCAGCGATTCGGTGGCGCTGTGCGCGAACCTTGGCATTGCCTTGTACACGCATCCAATCGTCGACCTGGTGGGTGAATACGGCAGCGGCTTTGAAAGCGCCTTCGATTCGCCACTCAAAGGGCTGACGCTGGAAAACCTGCAGGCGCGCATACGCGGCACGATTTTGATGGCGTATTCGAATGCATCTGGCGCCTTATTGCTCACGACCGGCAACAAGAGCGAAATATCGGTCGGCTATTGCACCTTGTACGGCGACACCAACGGCGGGCTGGGATTGATCGGCGACTTGTACAAGACCGAAGTGTATGCCTTGTCGCGCCATATCAATGAGCATGCAGGACGCGAGATCATTCCCGAGGCGGTGCTGACCAAGCCGCCGTCCGCCGAGTTGGCGCCGGGACAGCAAGATACCGACAGCCTGCCGCCGTACGAGGTGCTTGACGAGATCCTCAAGTGGCACATTGAAGGCCATCGCCTGCCGCCAAAGGAAGCGCAATCGGCCGGGGCATTTGTCGACCAGCTGGGCGCTGACAGCAATGGTGCGGCGCTGCTGCGGCGCATACTGAGCATGGTCTCGCGCAACGAATATAAACGGCGCCAGGCGCCACCGATTATCCGCGTGCGTGCGCGCGCATTTGGCAGCGGCCGGCAAATGCCGATCGCGGCAAAGTACTCATGAAAGAGAGCCAGACAATGGATGTAGCAGTTCTTATCGGGCGCTTCCAGCCTTTTCACCGCGGCCATGCGGGATTGCTGCAAACTGCGCTGGCAACCGCGCCGACAGTTGTGATCGTTCTTGGTTCGTCCTTCCACGCGCGCAATGCAAAAAATCCGTTCACGTGGCAGGAACGCGCATCGATGATAGGCGCTAGCCTGAGTCACGCGGACCGCGAGCGCGTTTCCTTTGTCGCCGTGCGCGATTATTACGACGATAATCGCTGGGCCGAGGAAGTGCGCAAGGCAGTTGCCGCGCATGCGCAGGCTAACGCTTCCACCCAGGTGGCTTTGGTGGGGCATTTCAAGGATGCTTCCAGCTATTACCTGAACCATTTTCCCCAATGGCAGATGGTGACCAGAGAGGCCAGCAGCACGATCGACGCGACCGATGTGCGGCGCGTTTATTTTGAAGCCGAGGACCTCGATGTATCGTTGAACGTACTCGACGAAGTCGTCCCGGTCGCGATTCGGCAATACCTGAAATCCTGGTCGTCATTGCCGTTTTACGCCGGGTTGGCCGAGGAGCACCGCTTTGTCTGCAAATACAAGGCGGCATGGAGCAAGGCCCCGTATGCGCCCATATTTTCGACGGTGGATGCCGTGGTCACGTGCGCCGACCATGTGCTTTTGATTAAGCGCGGTGGCTTTCCGGGAAAGGGGCAGTGGGCCGTTCCGGGTGGTTTTGTCGAGCAGCGCGAACGGCTCTTGCAGTCGGCGATTCGCGAGTTGGGCGAAGAAACCAAGTTGGCCGTCCTTGAATCAACGCTGGAGGGCGCCCTGGTCGACGTTCGCGTGTTCGATCACCCCGATCGCAGCCAGCGCGGGCGCACGATCACGCATGCGCATTACTTCAGATTGATGAGCGATTCGCTGCCGAGCGTGGAAGCAGCGGACGACGCTGCCTTGGTCGAATGGGTGCCAATCGCCGAGCTGAAAGGGATGGAAGAGCAGTTTTACGAAGATCACTTTCACATACTTGATTACTTCCTGCACCTGAGCGAGACGCCGCAATCATCGTGATGCGTGGAAAGGCCTGCGGGAGCATTTTTGGTACTGGCGGCGCGAGCATGCGATACAATCCTGCCCTGTGTTCCCGGTGTGCCGTTCGTCCCAAGCATGCTAGGACGTGACACGCAATTCTGAGTCAAGTGTCGCAGAGTGTATCGAAACGTGCCGCATCGACACCGATCGCCAAACTGTGCTCGCCAAGCCGCTTGAACTGCGCCCGCGGCACACAATCATCTCACTTATCTCAAGCAGACCGAAACAATGACAATTTTTACCGCATCCGTATTTGACGCCACCGTGATTTTCGAAGGCAATGAACTTTTCAAGGGCCAGGGATCGGCCAGCATGTGGGCTGAAAAGCTCGCCGCCGAGTTAAAATCAGGTGTCACCGTGCAAAAGATTGGCACCGGATGGGTGTTGTGCGGCACCTCGGATGGCGTCGAATGCAAATGGGGCATTCACGGCCAGCGTCTCATGCGCATCAACTAAGAGCAAATGCTCGACGAACTACCGTATGCAATTAAGGATGCCGCCCTCGTATGTGGGAGGTTTTTATTTGCGTTATTTTCTACTTTTTCGGTAGAGCATATAGAATTCGACCTTGGCAAGTCCCACTTTCGAGCTGTTCATTTTTCGGGGCGCGGAGATCTCTGCATTGTAGGTAAGTTTTGCCCGAGTTTGTTTCAAGTGCAACGGTATATTTGCTATTCATGGTGACGACTTCCGGGGTTTTGCTATTTGGCACAACTCCCGTCCACTGAAAAGCGTAGCCGTTTTTCTCAAGTCTGACTTGGGGCAAAGGATCCAGTTTAGGCCATATCGTTATACACAACTCATTGTTCTCCTAATGCTGCCAGTGTTGCAGCCGCTATACGCACCTCTTGCAGGCCCAGCCAGATCGTCTTCACGCCTGGCTCGCCATCGCTCTTGCGGCCGATGAAGCCACCCAGGCGCGCCACCAAACGCAGCACTTCGTTCAATGTTGGCGGTCGCGCCACCGGCTGCTTTGTGTTCGTCAACAGATAGGCGCCGTGAATCTCGTCGGGGCTGAAGAAGAGGCTGGCATCAAGGTCTGGGCAGGTTCTGCCCAAGCGCATCAGGTGCGCGATGCGCCAAGCGACGACCATATACAGCGCCAAGGCCCGCTCGATTCCCTCGATGCTGCCCAGTTGCATCGATTCGACCTTGCATCCATTTTTTAGTACATTGAAGAACATTTCAATGTCCCAGCGTGCGCGGTACCAATCAATGAGCTCGATGACATCGTCGAGCGTGGGCGCGGAGCGGTTTGTCAGCAAGCGCCATTCAACCGGCTTAGCGCCTTTCGGTGCATCAATTTCGCGCGCGATCACGCACGTGACGGTGACAGCTCCCGGTTTGCCAGTATGCAGCTCGATCGATGCGGCCCACAGCTCCTGGCGCACCTTGCGTTCTTTGATGCCATGCCGCGATGGCATCGTGAAGACGATCTGACCCAACGGCTGGTCGGCGCAGGTACGTTCCCACAGCTTGTCACCATCAGGCAAACAACGGTTGTGCTTAGCGCGCACCAGCCAGTCAGCCGGTGTGCCCAGCGCCTTCGCGCGCTGCATCATGCCGAGCATGTCGCCCTCACGGTCGGCCACATAGACCAAGCGGCTCGATGGCACCCTGGCCGCCATCTCGGCGACCCGCTCGTAGCCTTCGCTCCAGCGGGCGCTTTCCTTCTGGCCGCCACGCACACCGTTCGCGTCGCGTTCCTCGCGCGCCCACATCCACGCATCGCATACCCCGAGTGGTTCACGCTGCGGCGTCACGGCATACGTGGGGTGCACGTACATGCCGCGGCGCGCCTCGTAATTGAGTGGCCCGAGACCGCGCACCTTCTGTCCGTTGAAATCGAGCTCCGTAGTATCTTGCAGGCAAAGCACAACCGGATGGGCGCTCATGCGCAGTTCCGTTCGCTCCCAATGCGGCGCCATGATGCCCTCCCAGGTGACCGCGTCGTTGTCAAGGAAACGGTAGGCCGCCATCATCTCAGTCCAGCCGTCGCATGCCATCGGAATGTTCGCTGTCGGCTTGGCCGCGAACGCTTCCACCAGTACTCGTGCGCGCTTGTTCAGACGCGCATCGCCCAGGTCCATTTCAGCGAATTCTTCCGCAACCCAGTGCTTCGATTCAGTAGCCAACGCGTCACCTAAATTCCGAAAGTAAACGCCTTTTCCTGAAAGTTTACAAGTACATTCGCAAGTGCTTGAATGTAAACAGATTTTTCAGGGGTCGCCAGATCAGCTCAGAGTTGTGTATAACGATATGGCGACTTTGGCAGCTGTCTGCGTGGTGCGACGTTCGGTTAACGGATTTTTGCCATCGACGAGCATCAATCTGCATTGCTTGGCGCGCTGACGCGCACTTGAAAGATCGACAGTATGCACGGGACCAAGCCCCATCTCATGTTCCTTGCCCTTAACGGCGAACCGGAAAATCCAACTTTTCGATCCCGTCTTCGACACCTGCAGAAAAAGGCCGCCGCCATCTCCATGATAGCCAGGCTTATCGAGTGTCCGTACCGCCAGCGCCGACAGTTTGTTGATTTTAGTCGCCATAGTCTACCCCCGCCACTACCCCCGTCGGTTAGCTGGATTGTAGCGCATCTACCTGGACACCGGCGGACACGATTATTGAGATTTCTCCTATGAGCAGACGAAAAAAAAGCTCCGGTAAGGGAGCTTTTTTTTCTAATACTGGCGGAGACGGTGAGATTCGAACTCACGATACAGGTATAAGCCGTATGCATCCTTAGCAGGGATGTGCCTTCGGCCACTCGGCCACGTCTCCTTTCTTATCCAGCGAACTAGATCAGAAGACCGCGATGATACCGGTTACCCGGCAGTTTGGTCAATGGAGCACGCTCACTTTTTTGAAAAAAGTTATGCATTTTCCAAATCAAAGGTTTTATGCAGCGCGCGCACGGCCAATTCCATGTACTTTTCATCGATCAGCACTGAAATCTTGATCTCGGATGTCGATATCATCAGGATGTTGATGCCCTCTTCCGACAGCGTGCGGAACATCTGCGAGGCCACGCCCACGTGGCTGCGCATGCCCACGCCCACCACCGACACCTTGGACACCTTGGCGTCGCCCGAGACGCTGGCAGCGCCCAGCTCGGCGCGGCCCGCTTCCAGGATCGCCAGCGCCTTGGCGTACTCGCCGCGCGTGACGGTAAAGGTGAAGTCGGTCTTGCCTTCCACCGACTGGTTCTGGATGATCATGTCCACTTCGATGTTGGCATCGGCGACCGGCCCCAGGATGTGGTACGCCACTCCCGGCTTGTCGGGCACGCCCAGGACGGTGATTTTGGCCTCGTCGCGGTTGAACGCGATACCGGAGATGACGGCTTGTTCCATATGTGTATCTTCCTCAAACGAAATCAGGGTGCCCGACTTGGCTTCTTCTTCAAGCGGCATCAGGGGGTCGGTCAGCGACGACAACACGCGGGTAGGCACGCGGTAATTGCCGGCAAATTCAACGGAACGGCTCTGCAGCACTTTCGAGCCCAGCGAAGCCAGTTCCAGCATTTCTTCAAACGTAATGGTCTTCAAGCGGCGCGCTTCGGACACCACGCGCGGATCGGTCGTGTAGACGCCGTCGACGTCGGTGTAGATCAAGCACTCTTGCGCCCCCATGGCGGCCGCGATCGCCACGGCCGAGGTGTCCGAACCGCCGCGGCCCAGCGTGGTGATATTGCCGTGCTGGTCGATGCCCTGAAAGCCCGTGATGATGACGATCTTGCCTTCGGCCAGGTCAGCCTTGACCTTGGTGTCATCGATCGACTCGATGCGCGCCTTGGTGTACGAGGAATCGGTCTTAATCGGCACTTGCCAGCCGGCGTAAGAGACCGATTTCTTGCCGATGGCCAAAAGTGCCATCGACAGCAAGCCGACCGACACTTGCTCGCCGGTGGCGGCAATCATGTCGAGTTCGCGCGGATCGGGATGCTCCATCAGTTGCTTGGCCATGCCGATCAAGCGGTTGGTTTCGCCCGACATGGCCGACGGCACAACAATAATCTGGTGTCCCGCGTCATGCCACTTGGCGACCCGTGCCGCCACGTTTTTGATGCGGTCGGTCGATCCCATCGACGTACCACCATATTTGTGGACAATTAAAGCCATAAGAGAGAAGTTTCCGCTCAAGAATATTAAAAAGAAGGGCTCAACTCTACATGCTGCGGTGCAAAAAAACAAGGCACGGGGAATCGGAAAGCTATATCGTATTGGTATATGGTAATTACATTTCCAGGTAGGCGTCAGGCCGCGAACGTCTGCCAGCGCAGAGCGATAAAGGGACCGGAACCGGTCCCGAAGTGGTGACAATCCATGCCAATGCCCGCCGCAAACAGCAAGCTTTTGCCGGTGGAAACGACCGGCAGGCGCGCGCGCTCCCAGGCCGGTACGTTGCACGCCTGGTAGTGATATTTCAGCGGCCTGGTGGGCCGGTTGGCGGCCGGCTTGAGCCGCTCGCCGCCCTTGCGAAAATCGATCAGCAGCGGCTGGGCGCGCAGCCAGTCGGTGTCCATGCCCTGCTCGCCCTGGTCAAAATGGAGCACCCCGCCGTAGGCCGGAAAGGCCATGCTGGCCTCGCCCGTCCAGGCGAACAGTTCGCCTTCCTTGACGAACACGCCTTCATCGTCCGGATCGCGCAGGCCGGCCAGGTCAGCGAGCTTGGGCGTGATGTGCAGCAGGTCGCGGTGGCGCCGGATGTGGCAATCGGGATGGGTGACCAGCACTTGGCGGTCGTGGCGCGCCTCCACCAGCTGGGCCACCATTTCGGTCAGCCAGGCGGTGGACGGCATGCGCATGGCGCGCAATGCAAACCAATGGCGCAGCATGTTGTAAGCGCGGTCCAGGCTCATCGCGCGCAGCTTGGCGCAATCGATGCAGTCGTCAACCAGGCAACCGGCCAGGTCTTGCTCGGCCAGTTCGGTCAGCAGGCGCTGGGCCGACTGGGCATGCGCCGCGCTGCGGGCAAAGCGCTCCTGGTAACCGGGAAACGCTTGCGCCAGCGATGGCATCACCTGGTGCCGCAGCGCATTGCGGGCGTAGCGCGGATGCGTGTTCGATTCGTCTTCCACGTAGCCGATGGCCTGAGCGGCGACGTAATGTTCAAGCGCGCCACGCGACACCGGCAGCAGCGGGCGCGCCATCACCAGATCAGGATTGCCCAGCAGTTCAGGCGCGGCGTTGGCCGCGTCCATGCCGGAAAGACCGGCCGTGCCCGAGCCGCGCAGCAATTGCAGCAGCACTGTTTCAGCCTGGTCGTCGAGGTGGTGGGCGGTGAGCATCAGGCGCACGCCGTGTCCGCGGCACATGGCGCCCAGGGCGGCGTAGCGTGCCTTGCGGGCAGCAGCCTCCACGCCCGACCTGGTTTTTTCCAGCACCACGCGGCACGCTTCAAACGGGATGCCGAGCGTGGCGCAGGTCGCTTCGCAATGGGCGAGCCAGGCGTCGGCATGTGGACTGATGCCGTGGTGAACGTGAAAGGCGAACATAGGCACGCCGTGCTGCACGCCGTAGGCATGCGCCAGGTGCAACAGGGCGGAGGAATCGAGACCGCCACTGTAGGCGATCGCGATCGGGTCGGGAGAAACGTCGCGCAGGCCGCTCAAGGCCCGCGCAAATGCTGCCGGAAGGTTCCCGGCGATCTGCTGGCTCACTCTTCGGCCGGCGTCGTTTCTTTGAACTTGCCGTAGCTCATCAACTTTTGATGGCGCTGCTCGATCAAGTCCTTGGTTTTGATGCCCTGGAACTGGCGCAGCGTGTCGGCCAGTGCGCGCTTGAGCATGGTTGCCATGGCTTTCGGGTCGCGGTGGGCGCCGCCCAGCGGTTCATTGATGATCTTGTCGATCAAGCCCATGGCCTTGAGGCGGTGGGCCGTCAGGCCAAGCGCGTCGGCAGCGTCGGAGGCGCGCTCAGACGTTTTCCAGAGGATCGATGCGCAGCCTTCTGGCGAGATGACGGAGTAGGTTGCATATTGCAGCATCAGCACGGCGTCGCCCACGGCAATGGCCAGCGCGCCGCCCGAGCCGCCTTCGCCGATGATGGTCGCGATCAGCGGCACCTTAAGTTCGGCCATCACGTACAGGTTGTGGCCGATGGCTTCGGACTGGCCGCGCTCTTCGGCGTCGATGCCGGGAAAGGCACCCGGGGTGTCGACAAAGGTGAAAATCGGCAGGCCGAATTTTTCAGCCACTTTCATCAGGCGCATGGCCTTGCGGTAACCTTCCGGCTTGGGCATGCCGAAGTTGCGCAGCGCGCGCTCCTTGGTGTCGCGCCCCTTCTGGTGGCCGATGACCATGCAAGCCTGGCCGTTGAAGCGGGCCAGACCGCCCACGATGGACAGATCGTCCGCATACGAACGGTCGCCGTGCAGTTCGTGGAAATCGGTGAAGATTTCATTCACATAATCCATGGTGTACGGACGCTGCGGGTGGCGGGCAATTTGGGAAACTTGCCAAGGCGTCAGCTTGGCGTAGATGTCTTTGGTCAGCTGCTGGCTTTTTTTGGCCAGCCGATCGATCTCTTCGGAAATGTCCACCGCAGAGTCGTCCTGGACGAAGCGCAGCTCTTCAATCTTCGAATCGAGCTCTGCAATTGGCTGCTCAAAATTGAGGAATGTTGTTTTAATCATTATATCTCCGGATAAATTCAAGCCGCGACATGCCCCGCCGCGCGGCCGATACAAGCACTATTCTACCGCCGTTCAGCTATTCGACAAAAATGGGATCGAGGGAACGCCACAAATACCATGTGGCGACCGTACGCCACGGCTCCCAGTTGGCCGAGACTTCGCGCGCATCGCTGCGCGAGACCGGCTCGCCCGAAAAATAATTCTGGCTAATGCCTTGGATTAAGCCAGGGTCGTCGAGCGGCAGCACATTCGGGCGCAACAGATTAAATATCAAAAACATCTCTGCTGTCCAGCGCCCAATGCCGCGGATTTGCACCAGTTCGGCGATGACGGCTTCGTCATCCATTTCCGCCCATTGGTTCGCATGCACGCGCTTGGCCTTGAAATGGTCGGCCAAGTCGAGGATGTATTCGGTCTTGCGCTTGGACAGCCCGCAGCCGCCAAGCTGCTCGGCGCCCGCCTTGATGACCTGTGCCGGCGTAATTTTGGGACACACGGTGATCAGCTTGTTCCAGGCCGCGTCGGCGGCCTTGGTGGTCACTTGCTGACCGACCACGGAGCGCGCAAGCGTGGTGAACGGGTCGCCATGGCCGACCAGATGCAGGTCGCCAAATTGCGGGATCAGCTTCTTCATGATGCGGTCGCGCTTCATGAGTTCGGCTTTGGCTTGCTCCCAATAGGCAGGCACTGCGAGTACCAGCGAGGTGGTCCCCGCGCTGTCCTTGTGCAGCGCCATCATGCGCGACGCCAGGTGGTGGTGCCGTCCGGCTTGTCTTCGAGGATGATGTCTTCGGCCAGTAAGTCGGCGCGGATCTTGTCGGAGGCGGCGAAATTTTTCACTTTTTTGGCGGCGATGCGCTCGTCGATGCGCGCCTGGACGGCGTCGCCAGCGTCTTCGCTGCCTTGTAAAAATTGCTGCGGCGTGCGTTCGAGTAAGCCGATCACGCCGGCCAGCGCCTTGTACTGGCGCGCATGGGCGAGCGACTTGCTTTTGTTCAGTTCCGTGGCCAGGTCGAACAGCGCCGCGAGCGCGACCGGCGTGTTGAAGTCGTCGTCCATCGCTTCGCGAAAACGCATGGCATGCGCTTCTTCCCAGTCGACGGCGACATCGATGCCGGCCAGATCGACGTCAGCCAGCTCAACGTCAACCAGCGCCGTGTACAGGCGCGTGAGCGCGGCCTTGGCGTCGTCCAGATGGGCGTCGGAATAGTTGAGCGGGCTGCGATAGTGGGCGCGCAAAATAAAAAAGCGGACGACTTCGGCATCGTACTTTTTCAGCACGTCGCGGATCGTGAAAAAGTTGCCCAGCGACTTGGACATTTTTTCGTTATCGACACGCACAAAGCCGTTATGGAGCCAGAAATTGGCCATCGGATGGCCAAAAGCGCCTTCGGACTGGGCGATTTCATTTTCGTGGTGGGGAAACTGCAAATCAGCCCCGCCGCCGTGAATGTCGAATTGTTCGCCCAGCGTGGCGCACGACATGGCCGAGCATTCGATATGCCAGCCGGGACGTCCGCTGCCCCATTTGGAATCCCATTTCACTTCATCGGGCTCTGATTCCTTGGACGACTTCCAGAGCACAAAGTCGAGCGGGTCGCGTTTGCCGGTATTGACGTCCACGCGTTCGCCGGCGCGCAGGTCGTCGAGCGACTTGCCCGACAGTTTGCCGTAGCCTTCAAAATTGCGGACTGAATAATTGACGTCGCCGTCTGCGGCGCGATAGGCCAGCCCTTTTTGCTCGAGCAGCTCGATAATGCCCAGCATCTGCGGTACATACTGCGTGGCGTGCGGGACCACGTCGGGCGCCAGGATGCCCAGTGCAGCCGTGTCTTCATCCATGTATGTTTCAAAACGCGACACCAGCGCATGGATCGACTCGCCGTTTTCCACGGCGCGCTTGATGATTTTGTCTTCGATGTCGGTGACGTTGCGCACGTAGGTGACCTGGTAGCCCGACGCCTTGAGCCAACGATAGATTACGTCGAAGGCCATCATCATGCGCGCGTGGCCGATATGGCAGTAATCGTAGACCGTCATGCCGCAGACATACATGCCCGCCTTGCCTGGTACGATCGGAACGAAGACCTGCTTGTCACGCGCAAGCGTGTTGTAAATCTTTAGTTGGCTCATCGGATTTCTACTGGTGACAGCGCGCGCCACACCCGGGCAATACCATCACCAGGCGCGAGCGCCGCATAGGCGCGCACCGGAGAAACGGTTATTGCTTCGAGATCGTTGGCGCCCTCTGCGTGTTCTTCTTTGGGATAGAATAGGGCGTTGCGAGCAAAGTATAGCATTGATAAAATCTCGACTGGCCGCATATGGATCAGGTTTATTTTTGCGTAAAAGGCTTGACAGCCGATCCGCCACTTTATATCAAATGTTCAACACCAAGGAAGCCCTAATGCAAGAATCGAAAATGTTTTCGAAATTGGTCCGCACGCCCCTGCTCGTCCGCTTCCTCACCGTATTTTGCGGCCTCACGCTCAGCCACGCCGTCATGGCCGCCGAACCGCCGCAAGTGGCCATCAATACCAGCATGGGTGAAATCGTCGTCGAACTGGACCAGGAAAAAGCGCCGAAAACGGTCGCCAATTTTCTTACCTACGTCAAGAGCGGCCATTACAAGGGAACCATTTTCCACCGCGTGATCGACGGCTTCATGATCCAGGGCGGCGGCATGGACGCCAAGCTCAATCAAAAGAAAACCAACAAGCCGGTCGAGAACGAAGCCAAGAACGGCCTCAAGAACGTGCCCTACTCGCTCGCCATGGCGCGCACCGCCGATCCGCATTCGGCCACGTCGCAGTTTTTCATTAACGTTGCCAACAACGAGGCGCTTGATTATCCGGGGCGCGACGGCTTTGGCTACACGGTGTTCGGCAAGGTCGTGTCGGGCCAGGATGTGGTCGACAAGATCAAGGGCGTGCTGGTCGATGATGTCAAGGGCCAGCAAAACGTGCCGGTCATTCCGATCGTGATCAAGGGCGCCACGCTGGTCAAGGCGCCAGCGGTACTGAAACAGTAATAAAGCGCAGTAAAATAGCGATCAAACAAAAACTCTACTGAAGGATCTCATCATGGCCGTACTGATTACCACCAACATGGGCAATATCACCGTTGAACTGGATGCTGAAAAAGCGCCGAAAACGGTTGCCAACTTCCTCGAATATGTTTCCAAGGGCCACTACAGCAATACGATTTTCCACCGCGTGATCGGCAACTTCATGATCCAGGGCGGCGGTTTCGACCCTGACCTGAAGCAAAAGCCGGCTGACCAGCAAGTGGAAAACGAAGCCAAGAACGGCCTGAAGAACAAGCCGTACACGCTGGCAATGGCGCGCACGTCGGATCCGCATTCGGCCTCGGCGCAGTTCTTCATCAATACCGTGGACAACAGCTTCCTCGACTATCCGGGCCAGGATGGCTGGGGTTACGCCGTGTTCGGCAAAGTGACCGACGGCACCGACGTGGTTGACAAGATCCGCAAAGTTCCGACCGGTCGCAGCGGCATGTTCTCGTCCGACGTGCCAAAAGAGCCGGTCATCATCGAGAAGATCGAAGTCATCTGATGCACTGCGGGCATCCGGTTCCGGCCTTTGCGCGATGACGATGCCCGCGCGCACGCTCGCGCTGTTCATTTCCGACCTGCACCTGCAGACCTCGCATCCCGAAACCTGTGCGGCATTTTTTGCCTTCCTGCAGGATCGGGCGATGGCCTCGCAGGCGCTCTACATTCTCGGCGACCTGTTCGAATATTGGGCAGGCGACGACGATCTCGCTGATTCGTTCCACCAAACAATTACACAAGCCATACGCGCCGTGGTTGATGCCGGCGTGGCCGTTTACTGGATCGCAGGCAATCGCGATTTTCTGGTGGGCGCGGCATTTGCTGCCGCTACCGGCGTGACGCTGCTGGCCGAACCGCATGTTGCCGACATCGGCGGTCAACGGGTGGTGCTGGTGCACGGCGACGCGCAGTGCACCGGGGACGTGAAGTACCTGGCGTTTCGCGCCCAGGTGCGCGATCCGGTGTGGCAGGCGCAATTTTTGGCAATGCCGCTGGCGCAGCGCAAGGCAATCATCGCCGGCATGCGCGAGGGCAGCAAGGAAGCGCACAGCACCAAGAGCGCCGAGATCATGGACGTGGCGCCCTCTGCCGTCGATGCGCTGTTCGATGCCGCCGCATGCGACGTCATCATTCACGGCCACACCCACCGCCCGGCCCTGCACGCGCACGGCGGACGGCGGCGTTACGTGCTGCCGGACTGGGAGCCGTATGCCGAACCGGCGCGCGGCGGCTGGATCGCCATTGGAAGCGACGGCGCCGTCACACGGTTCGACCTCGACGGCAAAGTGCTCGCCAGCACGCCGTAATGGACAGGCTTCCTGCGCCGATCGTCATTGCCATGGCCCTGATAGGCCTCATGTTCGCCGCTATCATGCTGGGCAGTGGATGGCATTATGGACGGCGCCGGACCTGGATCAAGGTCCAGGCACTGGTGATCAACACCGCCTTCGACAGCGAGGACCCCAAACTGCTCGATCTTACCGTGACTTACCCGGTAAAAGCAGGTTCAGGACCGGCGGTTCAGCGGGAATCCACTGTCAGTGTCGATGCATCCATGTGCGAAAAAGCGTTTGGCGTTGCCGACCTGCGCCTTCACGATCAGTTGCTGCGCATGCCGCTCGACGTCTGGTATGCGCGCGAGTTTCCCTACGATAGCTACGCTGTCGAACAGTGCGCATCTTCCAGGCGAAAGGAAGCTGTCGCCGCTTGCTGCATTGGCGCGTTGATTCTGGCGCTCACCATGTTGCTGCTGTTCAGCCAGTTGTAACCCACCCGGCCCTGCGCCCGCAATCCATCGATAGCCATATCAAAATTGTGTTGACTACTATAATATTAGTGTTATAGTTCACTACATCACCACTTTGATACCCCACCAATAGGAGGACGTATGATCCAAACAGCACCACCAGAGCGGGAGCGCATGACATGACGACCGGCTGGAACGATAACACCCCCATTTACCGCCAGCTCAAGGAACGGGTCATCGGCATGATGCTCGACGGTGTCCTGAAAGCGGGCGACGCCCTGCCCTCGGTTCGCCAGGTGGCGGCCGAGTACCAGCTCAATCCGATCACTGTTTCCAAGGCTTACCAGGAACTGGTGGACGACAATCTCGTAGAAAAAAGAAGGGGAATTGGCATGTACGTCACCGAAGGCGCGAGCGAAAAACTGTTGTCCAGCGAACGCGAGCGTTTCGTGCGCGAAGAATGGCCCGCCATGGTCGAGCGTATCCGCCGGCTCGGCCTCGATGTCGAGCAATTGCTGCGCAGCAGCGCGGCGAGCGGAGCGCAGTCATGAGCGCCGTCATTTCCGCCAAGGGCTTGAGCAAGCATTACGGCAAGTCGGTCGCCGTCGACAATATCAGCTTTGAGATCCCCGCCGGCAAGATCGTCGGTCTGATCGGACCGAACGGTTCGGGCAAGACCACCACCCTCAAGGCAGCCCTCGGGCTGATCCCGTTCGAGGGCGAACTGTCGGTGCTGGGCTTTGACCCGCGCACCCAGCGCGACCAGCTGATGCAGGATGTGTGCTTCATCGCCGACGTGGCAATCCTGCCGCGCTGGCTGCGCGTGGGCGACGCCATCGACTTCGTGGCCGGCGTGCATCCGCGCTTTGACCGCAAAAAGGCTGAACGCTACCTGGCCAACACCAAGCTCAAGCCTTCGATGAAGGTCAAGGAAATGTCCAAGGGCATGGTGGTGCAACTGCACCTGGCGCTGGTGATGGCGATCGATGCCAAGCTCTTGGTGCTTGACGAACCGACGCTGGGCCTGGACATCTTGTACCGCAAGCAGTTCTATCAGAACTTGCTGGAAGACTATTTTGACGAACACAAGACGATCGTCATCACCACCCACCAGGTCGAGGAGATCGAACACATCCTCACCGACCTGATGTTCATCCGCGACGGCAAGATCGTGCTGTCGGCGTCGATGGACGAATTGAGCGAGCGCTATACCGAAGTGATGGTGTCGGGCGACAAATTGACGGCCGCCAATGCGCTGTTGCCGATCGACCAGCGCACTGTGTTCGGCAAGTCCGTGATGCTCTTCGATGGCGTGTCGCGTGCCCAGCTCTCCGCCCTCGGCGAAACCCGCAACCCAAGCGTCGCCGACCTGTTCGTTGCGACCATGAAAGGAACCTACGCATGAAAACGATGAAATGGCTGGTGCGCCGCGAATTTTGGGAGCACAAGGGCGCAATGTTCTGGGCGCCGATCGTGGCGGCGGCGCTGATGTTCTGCTTCTTGAGCGGCACAATGATCTACGGCGCGGCGCAGGGCGAATTCAAGAGCCACATCTCGGTCAAGATGGACAATGCCGTTGAAACGACGTCAATCCATACCGCCTTCGACGCCCTGCCCGCGGCTGAAAAGCAAAAAATGGCTGACATCGCCGCCAGCAGCTACCTGGCCCTGGCCGCGCCGCTGCTGCTCATGCTGGCCGCGGTCGCTTTCTTTTATTGCCTGAGCGCCCTGCATGACGAACGGCGCGACCGCAGCATTTTGTTCTGGAAGTCGCTGCCGGTGTCGGACGCGCAGACCGTGCTGTCCAAGGTCCTTACGGCCGGCGTCGTCGCGCCGCTGATCACCATCGCGGTGGGCGTGTTCCTGTCGGTGCTGACCATGTTGGTCGTGGGCACTGTCGCCGCCGTGCAAGGCATCAACATGTTTGGTCTCGTACTGTCGAACGCCAGCTTCTACCTGGCGCCGCTCCAGCTGCTCGGCCTGCTGCCGGTGTATCTGGTGTGGGCCTTGCCCACCATCGGCTGGCTGCTAATGGTGTCGTCGTGGGCCAAGTCGAAAGTGTTCCTGTGGGCCGTGGGTGCGCCGCTGCTGCTGGTCGGCATGCTTAAGTGGGCCACGCACATTCTTGGCTTCGGCATCGACACGCATTGGGTCACCGAAAACATCGTCGCCCGCGGCTTGGTCGGCTTGGTGCCTGGAAACTGGTTGCCGCTGTCGCACATTGACAAAGTAGCGCTCGCTGGCGGCGACCGCGCCACATTCATGACCGAAGTGTTCACCATGTCGTGGATGACGCTGGCAACGCCGCAAGCCATGATTGGCGCAGTTGCCGGCGCGGCCATGATCTTTGCCGCGATCCGGATTCGGCGCTGGAAAGACGAAGGTTAATCGACTTGAAACGCCGCGCTTTTACGACGGCGCCCCCACTTGACGACACAGATCAGGTTGCGGAAATACAGTAGGGCGCAAAAGCGCAGCGCATTGCGCCCTACTATCGAAAGCCGGTGACTATTCGAACTGCTGTTTGAACGATTCAAACTGCTGCTTGAGCGCTTCAACTTCACCGCGCAAGGCGGCCACTTCCTGCTCCAGCTGCCCTACCCGACTGCCCTGCGCCGACGGCGAAGCCGACGCCGTGCCGAAGGCGCTTTCCTGCTGCGCCAGCGCGGCGTCGCCGCCGAGCAGCTGACCGTAGCGCGGCTCCTTGGTGCCGGGCGCAAGCGCCAGGCGCGCGACGATGGGCGGGTATTTGTCGATCAAAAACTGCAGGCACGTTTCGACGTCAGAGACGCTTTTGAAGTCGTGCAGGCGCCCGCTGCGGGTGCGGATTTCGCCGGCCGTTTGCAGACCACGCAGCATCAGCACGGTGAGCACGGCCAGCTTGTCCTGTTCAAGCGACCATTTGATGCGCATGCGGTGCTCGTACTTGGCGGCGCGCGCACCCGCTTGCGTGATGCCGTTGACGTATTTTCGCTGCATCAGGCTTTGCAGCACTTCCTGCACCGTCTCGTCGGAGAGCTGCATCACCGGGTCGCGGCTAGACAGTTGATTGCAGCCGTTGGTGATGGCGTTGAGCGTCATCGGATAGTTATCCGGCGTGAGCGCTTCTTTCTCGGCCAGCACGGCCAGCACGCGGATTTCAAACGGGTCCAGGATGGGCGCGCCGTCGGGTGTTTCTTGTGTCATGGCTTCCTTACTCGACCAGTTTATTGAGCTCTACCGAATCCAATTTATCACATTCGGGCATGCTCGCGCAGGCTATTCCCGACGCCTTCATCAGCGCCGTCAGGCGTTCGAGCTGCTCGTCCTGGCGCGCGGCGTGGTTGATCAGGCCGTGCAAGGCTTTCGAGAGCGGGTCGTCGCCGTTGGGCGTGACGCCGTAGGCCGAAAACAAATGGGCGCTGCGCGAATCGGCATTCTTCTGGACGATGTGCGCCGGGTTGCCCACCGCCGTCGCGCCGGCCGGCACCGGCTTGATGACAACCGCGTTCGAGCCGACCTTGGCATACTCGCCCACCGTAAATGAACCGAGCACCTTGGCGCCGGCGCCGATGATGACGCCGCGTTCGAGCGTGGGGTGGCGCTTGGTGCCGGCGCCAAGCGAGGTGCCGCCCAGCGTCACGCCCTGGTAGATGGTGCAGTCGTCGCCCACGTTGGCGGTCTCGCCGATGACCACGCCAAAGCCATGGTCGATAAAGACCCGGTGGCCGATGGTGGCGCCGGGGTGGATTTCGATGCCGGTGATGATGCGCGCGATATAGGAAATGAAGCGGCCTATCCATTTGAGTTCGCGCGTCCAGCAGGCGTGCGCCCAGCGATGCATCATGATGGCCTGGAAGCCCGGATAGCAGGTGAACACTTCCCAGGCATTGCGCGCCGCGGGGTCGCGCTCAATGATGCTCTTGATATCGTCGCGCAGATTGGGGAACATAGATGGGGAGGGAAACAGTTGCGATACAGGCATGGTAGCGTATTCGCCCCATGCTTGCTTACGGGGGGTCAAAGTCGACGGGGCGATCAGGAGGTCCCCGGCTGAGCGTGGCGCAATGCGCGCGCAGCGCTTTTGCGCCCTACGGTGCGTGGGAGATTCGTTGGCACGTTCGTGCCCAGATTCGAGCCGGATTCGGGCCGGATTCGGGCCGGATTCGGGCGAATTCCGTGGCGATCTCGTGGCGATCGCGTGGCAAATCCGTCGCACACCGTAGGGCGCAAAAGCGCAAGGCGCGCATTGCGCCACGATCGGCCTGCGGCGTCAGCCTTCCTTGGCCAGCCGCTGGCGGCGCGCTTCGTACAGGCAGACGCCCGACGCCACCGAGACGTTCAAGCTCTCGACCGAACCAAACATCGGGATATTGACCAGCATGTCGCACGTCTCGCGCGTCAGGCGGCGCATGCCCTCGCCTTCCGAACCCATGACCAGCGCAGTCGGGCCGGTAAAGTCGGCCTGGTACAAGCCCTTGTCGGCGTCGTCGCTGGTGCCGATCAGCCAGATGTCGCGGTCCTTCAGGTCGCGCATGGTGCGCGCCAGGTTGGTCACGGCAATGTACGGCACGGTTTCGGCCGCGCCGCTGGCAACCTTGGCGACGGTCGCATTCAAGCCCACCGCACGGTCCTTGGGCACGATCACTGCGTGTGCGCCAACGCCGTCGGCCACGCGCAGACAGGCGCCCAGGTTGTGCGGGTCGGTGATGCCATCCAAAATGAGCAGCATCGGCGGACCTTCGATCGCGTCGAGCAATTCGTCCAGGTTGCGCGCCAGCGCCAGCTGGCTGGCAAACGCGATCACGCCCTGGTGGCGGCGGGTGCCGACGATCTTGTCAAGGCGCGCCGAATCGACCGGCATCACGCGCACGCCCATGCCCTTGGCGCTGGCGATCAGGTCGTGCATGCGCCGGTCTTCGCGCGTGGCGTCGACAAAAATCTCTTCCACCGACGACGCTTCATGACGCAAGCGCGAGGTCACCGCGTGGAACCCGAAAATCATTTTATTCTTCATTACTTCTTATCGCTTATTCTTGTTGGACTTGCTGGTTTTGGCTGCCGGCTTGGCTGAGCGCGAAGCGCTCTTGGTGCCGGCCGACGCCGATTTGCTGCGGCGTGGCTTGGCTTCACTGGTGTCGAGGTCATAGCGCCCCGCGGTGTTGACCTTCGGCTCGCGCGACTTGCCCGGTTTGGCGTCGAGCGCCTTGTGCGCGGCGCTCTTGGGCTGGCCCGCACCGGTGTCGGCGGCGACGCTGCCGCCGGCCAGCACCAGGTCGATCTTGCGCGCTTCCAGGTCCACCCGCGCCACCTGCACCGTCACGCGGTCCGTCAGCTGGTAGCGCTTGCCGGTGCGTTCGCCGCGCAGTTCGTGGCGCGCATCGTCGTACTGGAAAAAGTCGGTGCCAAGTTCGGTGATGTGCACCAGGCCTTCGACAAACAGGGCATCGAGCTGCACGAAAATGCCGAAGGTCGTCACGCCCGACACCACGCCGGTGAATTCCTCGCCCAGCTTGTCCTTGATGAAGTAGCACTTGAGCCAGGCTTCGACGTCGCGCGAGGCTTCGTCGGCGCGCCGCTCGTTGGCCGAACAGTGCACGCCCAGGGCGTCCCAGATCGTCAAGTCCTTCTCGTTTTTCTGGGTGCCGGCCGCCTTGTCCTTGGCCTGCTGCTTGCGCGTGGCGTTCGAGACGTTGGAGTTGAGGGCGGTCAGGTCGATGCCCTTCGGCTCGTATTTTTTGCCGAGCAAAATGGCCTTGATGGCGCGGTGCGTCAGCAGGTCGGGATAGCGGCGAATCGGGCTGGTGAAGTGGGCATAGGCCTCGTACGCCAGGCCGAAGTGGCCGATATTGTCGGGGCTGTAGACCGCTTGCTGCATCGAGCGCAGCAACATGGTTTGCAGTAGCTGGGCGTCGGGACGGTCCTTGATCTGCTTCATCATGTTGGCGTAGTCGCCCGCTGTCGGCTTGTCGCCGCCTTGCAGGTCCAGGCCCACCTGCTTCAAGAAGGTGCGCACTTGCGTGAGCTTTTCCTTCGTCGGCGAGGCGTGGATGCGGTAGGTGCCCGGATGCTTGTGGCGAATCAGCAGGTCGGCCGCGCACACGTTCGCGGCCAGCATGCATTCTTCGATCACCTTGTGGGCGTCGTTGCGGGTGCGCGGGATGATCTTTTCGATCTTGCCCAGGGCATTGCAGACGATGTAGGTTTCGGTGGTTTCAAAGTCGATCGCGCCGCGTTCCTGGCGCGCCTTGTGCAGCGCGTGGTACACATCGTACAAATTGAGCAGATGGGGCACGATGGCCGGACGGCGCGCAGCTTCAGGGCCGGCGGTGTTGCCCAGGATGTCGGCCACTTCGTTGTAGGTCAGGCGCGCGGCCGAATGGATCACGGCCGGATAGAACTGGTACGCCTTGATCTCGCCCTTGTCCGAAATGACGGCGTCGCAAACGAGCGTCAGACGGTCGACGGCCGGGTTCAGCGAACACAGGCCGTTCGAGAGTTTTTCGGGCAGCATCGGGATCACGCGGCGCGGAAAGTACACCGATGTGCTGCGCTCGAGCGCGTCGACGTCGAGCGCGTCGTTCGGCTTGACGTAATGGCTGACGTCGGCAATGGCGACGATCAGGCGGAAGCAGTTGGCCTTGCCCACGACCACCGGTTCGCAATAGACCGCGTCATCGAAGTCGCGCGCGTCTTCGCCGTCGATGGTGACCAACGGTACGTCGCGCAGGTCGACCCGGTCTTCGAGGTCGGCGTCGCGCACTTCGCCGGGCAGCTTGGCGGCGCTCTTGAGCGCGGCGGCTGAAAAGATATGCGGCACGCCGAACTTGCGCACGGCAATTTCGATTTCCATGCCAGGGTCGTCCAGGTCGCCAAGTACTTCAACGACCTTGCCGGCCGGCTGCTTGAAGCGCGACGGCTGCTCGGACAATTCAACGCTGACGATCTGGCCAGCCTTGGCCTTGCCGGGTGTGCCGGACACTAAAATGTCCTGGCCGATGCGCTTGTCTTCAGGGGCGACGATCCAGACGCCATTTTCATTTAACAGGCGGCCGATGACGTGCGTGTTGGCGCGCGAGACGACTTCGACGATGGTGCCTTCCTGGCGCCCGCGGCGGTCGGTGCCGGTGACTTTGGCCAACACGCGGTCGCCATGCAGCACTTTCTGCATTTCTTTGTCGGACAAGAACAGATCTTCGCCCGGTTCGTCGGGGATGACGAAGCCGAAGCCGTCGCGGTGCGCGCTGACCCTGCCTGCGACAAAACCGGTGTCTTGCGACAGCGAGTAGTTGCCTTCGTCGTCGGAGAAGATCTGGCCGTCGCGCTGCATGGCGTTCAAGCGGCGCGTGAGAACTTCGATCGCGGCAGTCTTGACCTTGAGCGTGCGCGCGATCTCTTGCAGATCAAGTGGCGCCTGAGCGTTACGGAAAATGCCGAGAATATCCTCGCGGCTAGGGATGGTGTGTGTAATTTGGTTCAAATCGTTTTCTATATTTGTTTTTGGCAGTGGACCCGCTACTTCTTGGCGGGCACTGACACGGTGATTATTGACACGGTGGTAGGCGTAGTGTAACGGACACCCGTGCGTTTCGCCTAACGTAGCGTGCTGCGAAGTTTCTTTTACCGGAGCTTTGACATTTCAAAATGTTCCGCTATAATTTTGGTCTTTCGCGGCGAGCCAGATCTGCAGCGGAAAAAATGCAGCATATTGGCAGGGGAAACAGCAGCGGAGTAACGAAAGTTAGTCTGGCGCAAAACTTCAAAGGCTAGTATGATAGCAGATCGCGGCGGCAACGCCGGGTTGCAGTGAGTAAACGCAGGAATATGCCCACGTGGCGGAATTGGTAGACGCGCATGGTTCAGGTCCATGTGCCTTCGGGTGTGGGGGTTCGAGTCCCTCCGTGGGCACCACTCTATTTCGGTAGAGATTTCCGCAGCAGTCGGTAAGCAGTCAGTAAGCAGTCAATCAGTAGTCAATCAGTAAGCTCATCGATTCGCCGTAATCGCTCGATTGCGGCGCTTTAGTTTGAGTCAGTAGCAGACTTGTTGTATCAGTGCCCACGTGGCGGAATTGGTAGACGCGCATGGTTCAGGTCCATGTGCCTTCGGGTGTGGGGGTTCGAGTCCCTCCGTGGGCACCACTCTACCGGAAGTAACTCCGCATGAATTCGCAATATTCACGGCGCCGCAGTCCTTGCAAAAGGCTGCGGTGTTTTGCGTTGGCAGGCTTGATTCAAAGCAATGCGGCATTCAGCGTGCATATGGTCTACACTGAACCATCTCCCGCCAGAGGAAGAAGGCCGTGAAAATGTCGCCCCCCGTCAACGCCGCCACGTCGTCCATGCATGCCGACATCGATCCGCTGTCGCTGCAGGTCAATTATCACGCCCTGCTGTCGGCCTCGCCCGACACCGTGCTCCTGTTCGACATCGACAGCGGTCGCCTGATCGACGTCAACCCCAAGGCATGCTCGCAGTTCGGCCTGTCCGAGCGCGAATTGCTCGCGCGCCGCCTGATTGACCTGTGCCCTCCCGTCCAGCGCGACGGCACCCCTTCGCAGCAATTGATGGACCATTTTATTGCGCGCGTGTGCAACGGCGTGCTGCAAGTGTTCGAGGCCGAGTTCGTGCATAACAGCGGGCGCCTGATCGAGTGCGAACTGCGCCTGGTGATCATGCCCACGCCCAGTGGCCGCTTGATGCACGTGCGCCTGATCGACGTTACGCGCCGCAACCAGGCCGAAAAGCTGCGCAAGGGCCAGGGCCAGGTGCTGGAAATGGTCGCGCGCGGCGCGCCGCTGACGGCCACGCTGGACCAGTTGATGCTGCTCATCGAAAGCCAGTCCGACGGCGTCATCTGCAGCGTGATGCTGCTCGACGACGACGGGATCAAGCTGCGCCCGGGCGCCGCGCCCACCCTCCCCGCCTCCTACATGGCGCTGCTGGACGGCGTTGCCATCGGTCCTGACGTCGGCTCTTGCGGCTCGGCCATGTTTCGCAAGGAAGCGGTGATCGTCTCCGACATCTCGACCGATCCGCTGTGGGCGCCCTACCGGGCATTGGCCGCGCCCTACGGTTTGCGCGCCTGCTGGTCGACCCCGATCTACCTCGACCAGCAACAGGTGCTGGGCAGTTTCGCCATGTATTACCGCGAAGTGCGCTCGCCCGACCAGGACGACATGCGCCTGATCGAAGTGGCCACGCACCTGGCCGGCATCGCCATCGAACGCACGCGCCGCGAGCGCGAACTGAACCAGCACCGCGAACATCTCGAGGAACTGGTGGCCGCGCGCACGGCGGCGCTGACGGCGGCGCTGGAGACACTCTCGCTCACGCAAGACGAACTGGTGCGGCGCGACAAGCTGGCCGCGCTGGGCGCGCTGGTGGCCGGCGTTGCGCACGAACTCAATACGCCGATCGGCAACAGCCTGGTGGTGGCCACCACCATGGCCGAACACGTGCAGCAGTTGGCCGATGGCGTGGCGGGCGGGCTGCGCCGCTCCACGCTCGAAAACTATCTCGCGCGGGCGCACGAGGCGGGCGACCTCCTGGTACGCAACCTGCACCGCGCCGCCAAGCTCGTCACCACTTTCAAGCAGCTCGCAGTGGACCGCACCACGTCGCAGCGGCGCGATTTTTCGGTGGCGGAGCTGATTGAAGAAGTCGCCTTGCCGCTGCGCATAGCGATTCGCCAGCGGCCGGTCAGCGTGGAACTGTCGATCGCGCCCGCACTGAACGCACCGACCATGGACGGCTACCCGGGTCCCTTGTCGCAAGTGCTGAGCAACCTGTTTGAAAATTGCCTGGTGCACGCCTTTGCGCCGGACGGGCACGGCACCATCCGCATTGCGGCCTGGCCGGTGGGTGAGGACCAGGTCAGCATCTCCGTGGCCGACGACGGCGCTGGCATCGCGCCCGAACTGGCCGACCGCGTGTACGATCCGTTCTTTACCACCAGGCTAGGGTCCGGTGGCTCCGGCCTGGGCTTGCACGTGGCCCACAATATCGTCAGCGGCGTGCTGGGCGGCCATATCGCGCTGCACAGCGACGTTGGCCGGGGAAGCTGTTTTACGCTGCTGCTGCCGCGCGTCGCGCCGGACGCCAAGGCGCCCGCTTGATCTGCACCCATGTGCGGTGCTTGACTTGCGGCGCCAACAGGCTATGCTCGGCTTCAATGATGAAATCTTTCTCCTCGCTTGGCGCCCTCACCCTGCTTGCATGTATCAGCGCGGGCGCGGTGGCCGGTCCCGCGCCCTGGTACACCTGGCGCAGCAAGCTCGACGGAAAGCAGGTCTGCGCCCAAACCGCGCTCGGCCCAGGCTGGGAAAAGGCACACGGCCCATTCAAAGATAGCCATTGCACAAAGCTGGCGTACACTCAATAATACCTTGAACAGCATTGCCCTTTGAGGAGAGATTCAACACGTCGTCCGTAGCATCCATTCAAACTGAGGAGAAGTTAATGTTTACGAATCCCGAACAATTTGCATCCGCCACCAAGACTCTTTTTGAACTCCAGATGATGACCTTTAACGCCCTCACCAGCAAGGCGGTCGAAGGCGTGGAACAGGTCGTTGCCTTGAACATGGCGACGGCAAAAAACTCGGTGGAAGGGTCGATGGCGGCAGGTAAAGAAATGAGCCAGGCCAAGGATGCCAAGGCCGCCATGGCTGCGGCCGCCGCGCACGCGCAGCCGAACGTGGAAGGAGTCGTTGAATACGGCTCCCAGCTCAAGGTCATTATCGACGACATCCACACCGAATTTACGAGCGCGGCCGACGCCCATATCGCCGAAGCGAAAAGCACGCTGTCGGCCCTCATCTATGATGTGACTAAGAACGTCAAGCCGGGTTCGGAAAATGCGGTGCAGATCATGAAGGCCGCGATTGACAATGCCTTCCAGGGCTACGAGCAAGTCACCCAGGCCACGCGCCAGGCGGTCCAGGTTGTCGAAGACCAGATTGCAAAGGCAACCAAACAGGTAGCGCCAAACGAGAAGCGGACGAAAAAAGCAGGATAGGCTGGTGCAGGCGAAGCTCAGTCGCCGAGATCAACATCAACATTGACGCCAGCATTAACATTGACATCAACATTGACGTCAACATCAACAGCAAGCCATGCCGCTGCGCTTTGCGCGCCAGCGGCATGGCCTGTTTCAAGAAAGTACGCCCCCTGCCACCAGTCCGCCACACATGACCACGAACAGCATGATCAAGGTAGTGCGCTTGCGTGCAGGCAGTTGCGCCAGGTACGTTATGGTTGGTGCTCTCATGTTTTCTCCCGCTAGTGTGATTGTTGTGTGAGAATTCGATTACTTTTTCACCGGAACGTTCGGTTGATTCAGGAGGTCCAGCACCTCCTCGGTAGTGGAGCGAGGCCCCTGCGAGGCAGCGATGGTCTTTTGCGCGCGGCCTGCACGCGGCTTGCTGCGATCCGTTTTTTCCACGGCCGGGATGATCTCGCCGCCAACGCTGGTGCGTAAAATCGTCGCCAGATTCTGGGCTTCGGCGCGCACGTCGCCCGTCACGATCCTGTTTTTGACCGTCAGGTCGGCCAGCGCCTTGCTCGACACGCGCAGGCCGCTCACTGCCAGCAAGCTGGTTGCCACGACGTTGTCCGGGTCAAGCTCCAGCACTTTTTTCGCATGCGTGATGGTCTCCCCGTATTCGTGGCAGTCGAAGCTGACCTGGGCAATGCGCAGCCAAGCAGTCTTCTCCAGCGGGTAAGCCCGGGTAGCAATTTTCAGGGTGGCGACGGCGGCGTCGCTCTGACCCAACTTGAGCGCGCTGTCGGCTTGCTGCAGCAAGGTGGCCATGGCAGGCGGCGCGGGCGGCGCCGGCGTGGTCGATGCGCAGGCGGCGAGCACCGCAACGCATGAGAGGCTCGTAAGCAATTTTTTCGCATTCATGGCAGGCCTCGAGTTGTAGTCCGAAGTCTATTATTGGTTCCCGAAAGTGCACGGCGATTGCGCCTGATCAATGTACCGGTGCGGCACGCTTCATTTCGGAAAACAAAAGCGACACCGGGCGGACAATCGGAAGGAAGCAAGAGAAAGATCATGGCGATCTCGTGCAGTTTCTTTCTAATTAGGAACGTGGTTCCCAATCAAGGAGTCGAACTTGCACGCTTCCGACGACAAACCCTTTCCGCTCGCCCCAACGAAGCGGTCCCCGCAGCCCAGGCGCACCGTCAGCAAGAAAGACTTCAGCCTGCCCAAGCCGTATCGCCGTCAATTGTTCAGCGAAGAACCGGCGCGACTGACCCGCTTGCAAACGGCGATGCTGACCTTGGGCGCGCTGCTCGTAGCCGCAGTGCTTGCAGTGCTGGCCCTGCTGGCGCAGGAGAGCGATCATTCCCCGGACGGCAAGGTCATCGTGGCCGCCGCCCGGCTCGAGACCGTGGACTCGGTCGAAGCCCAGCTGGCGTCTTTACCCCCGCCTGCCGCGCCGGCTGAACCGCCCGTTCCGCCAGCGTTGCAGCATGAGGCGCGCACTGCCGGCATGCTGCCGACGCAGACGCCGGCCACACGCCTGCACCCGGCGACCAAGCCGAAAGCGAAAGCGAAAGCCAAGGCCAGGCAGCCCACCCGGCTCGCCGGCGCGCCTAAAAAACCAGCACTGCGCGGGCGCGCCCTGGCCGCCCTGCTCGAGCGCGAGAAAAAAATCAGGCCTGCGCCGATGAAACCGGCACCCCGGGAACCCACGCTGACGATCCCTGCGCCCGATCCGGATGTTGCCCTGATCGCGGCGATCTTGCTGCTCACGCCAGCGCCCCTGCCCGCCTCGGCGCCGGCGGTGGCGATGGAACTGGCCGGGCGCGCTCAGGGAACCTGCATGCCCGTTACGCCCAAGGACCACGGCTGCGCCGAATTGCACAAGTTGAAACCTTGACCGGCAAAAACCACAGCGCGCGCGAAAAGAGGGAATTTTCTGGGCTTTGCCGGGGTCAGAAGTTATACTGTATATAATCACAGTTAATAGAGAAGTCCGGTAGTGCAGATGCGCAAAGTGCTTGAAAACGAGTTTTACTATCTCGATAATTTCCATCGGGTGCTGGAATGGATCGCCGAGCGTTACGACGACCTGCTCCTTGACGATGAGCGCGCCTTCATCGCCCTGTTCGCGACCCTGCCCCAGCCTGCGCGCGCCCTGCTCGTGCGCATGGTCATGCGCAAAGGCACATTATTTCGCGCTAGCAAGCTCAACTACGCTGAAATCGGCTGCCCGGTCGAGGCCGCGCGCCATTTGCTGCCCACCGGCTGGGTCTCCTGCGACCCGGTCATGTCGCTCGACGAACTGTTCGACCTGCTGCTCAAAGACGAGCTGGCTACCGTTTTCCGCCTGTCGTTGCACGAAAAAGGCGCCCGCAAGGCCGAGCAGCTGGCAGCGCTGCGTACCCAGTTTGACGATGCGCGCGCCTTTTCGCACTGGTGCCGCGACTCCACCGACGTGGTCTACAGCATCCTTGTCAAACCCCTGTGCGACCGCTTGCGCCTCATTTTCTTTGGCAATCTGCGCCAGGACTGGACCGAGTTCGTGCTCTCCGACCTGGGTGTATTCAAGTTTGAAAAGGTCGACTTCAGCGCACACTCGCGCGGTTTTCGCCATCGGGGCGACGTCGACGACTATCTCGCGCTGCATGGCTGCAAGGAGCGCTTCGAAGCTGGCGAGGCGCTGGACGACGTGCTGCATTCCCTGCCGCCAGAGGCGTTTGACAATGACTGGATCGACAGCCGGCGCGAACGGCTGCTGTTCCAGATCGCCCAGCACGTTGAAAAGCAAAAGGACTGGGCCGGCGCCATTGATTTGTACACGCGCTGCCGCTTTCCCGGCGCGCGCGGCCGGGCCATCCGGGTGCTGGAAAAAGACGGTCAATACCAGCGCGCCCATACCTTGCTCACGCTGGCCCAAAAAGCGCCGGAGAGCGACGCCGAACGCCAGCAGCTCGCGCGCATCGGGCCGCGCCTGGCGCGCCGGCTTGGCCACGAAAAAGCGCCGTCGCGGCGCAACCCGGCGGTGCAGCGCCTGGACCTGCACCTGCCGATGCCGATGCCGCAGGAAGCGTGGTGGGTCGAAGGCGTGGTGCGCGACCATCTGCAGCGCGACGACGCGCCCGTCTTCTATGTCGAAAATGCGCTGATCAACGCGCTGTTCGGCCTGCTGTGCTGGCGCGCCATCTTCAGCGCCATTCCCGGCGCATTTTTCCACCCTTTCCACCGCGGCCCGGCAGACCTGTTCAGCGCCGATTTTTTTCCGCGGCGCGAAGCGGCGTTTCGGGCATGCTTGGCTGAACTCGACACCGACGCCTATCGCGCCGCCATCCGCGCCACCTATGCCGAAAAATGCGGCATCCAGTCGCCGTTTGTGACCTGGGAAGCGCTCAGCGCCGAACTGATCGAGATGGCGCTCGACTGCATCCCCGCGCTGCACCTGAAAAAATGGTGCGAGCGCATCCTGCTCGACATCAAGGCCAACCGCACCGGCTTTCCCGACCTGATCCAGTTCTGGCCCGCCGAGCGGCGCTACAACATGATTGAAGTAAAAGGCCCGGGCGACCGCCTGCAGGACAACCAGATGCGCTGGATCGAATACTGCGCCGCGCACCAGATGCCCATTTCGGTGTGCTACCTTCAGTGGTCCGGGCCGCCGGTTTGAGCTACGTCGTCGCCGTGCGCGCCCTGTGCGAGTTCACCGCCAAACAGGGCGACCTGGACTTGCGCTTTACGCCCTCGCCCACCGCGCTCGAAGGCATGGCCGGCCACGCCGTCGTCACCGGCCGGCGCGGCGCCACCTATCAGACCGAAGTGAGCCTGTCGGGCGAACACGGGCCACTGCTGGTGCGCGGGCGCGCCGACGGCTACGATCCGGACCAGAACCTGCTCGAAGAAATCAAGACCTTTCGCGGCGACCTGGCCAGCATGCCCGACAACCATCGCCACCTGCACTGGGCGCAGGTGCGCGTGTACGGCCACTTGCTGTGCCAAAAGCTCGGCCTGGACCAGGTCCACCTGGCGCTGGTGTACTTCGACATTGGGCGCCAGAGCGAAACCGTGCTGCGCGAGCTGGCAAGCGCGCAGACGCTGGCGGCGCTCTTCACCGGCCTGTGCGAGCGCTTCGTCGCCTGGGCCGAGCAGGAGCTGGCGCACCGCCTGGCGCGCGACGCCGCTCTGGCCGCGCTGCAGTTTCCCCATCCGGCGTTTCGCCCCGGCCAGCGCGACCTGGCCGAAACCATCTTCAAGGCCAGCAGCAGTGGACGGTGCGTGATGGCGCAGGCGCCGACCGGCATCGGCAAGACGGTCGGCACGCTGTTCCCGGTCTTGAAGGCCGCGCCACAGCACAAGATCGACAAAGTGTTTTACCTGGCCGCCAAGACGCCCGGGCGCAAGCTGGCGCTTGACGCGGCGCGCTCGCTAACGGGCGACGCGGTTCCGCTGCGGGTGCTGGAACTGGTCGCGCGCGACAAGGCGTGCGAGCATCCCGACAAGGCTTGCCACGGCGACGCGTGCCCGCTGGCCAAGGGCTTTTACGACCGCCTGCCGCACGCGCGCAGCGCCGCCGCCGCCGCCGGCATGCTCGATCGCGCCGCGCTGCGCTGCGTGGCGCTGGCGCACGAGGTATGCCCCTACTACCTGGGCAGCGAAATGGCCAAGTGGTCGGACTTGATCGTGGGCGACTACAACTACTACTTTGACCTGGGCGCCCTGCTGTACGGCCTGACGCTGGCCAACCAGTGGAAAATCACGGTGCTGGTGGACGAAGCGCACAACCTGGTCAACCGGGCGCGCCAGATGTATTCGGCCGAACTTGACCGGCTCGCCCTGCGCGCGGCGCGCGCGGGCTCGCCCAAGCTGGTGCAGACGGCGCTCGACAAGGTCGCCCGCAACTGGCCAGCCGCGGGCAGCGCCGCCTATGAGGTGCTCCCCGCGCCGCCCGAAAAACTGCTGGCTGCCCTGCAGGGCGCCAGCGCCACCATCACCGACTACCTGTCGGACAACCCGGCGCCGATGGACCCGGCCCTGCAGCGCTTTTATTTCGACGCCATGCATTTTGCGCGGCTCGCTGAACTTTTCGGCGAACACTCGCTGTTCGACGCGAGCATGGTCGACCCCAAAAACACGCGCTTGTGCATCCGTAACATCCTGCCGGCGCCCTTTCTCAAGCCGCGCTTTGCGCTGTCGCATTCGACCGCGCTGTTCTCGGCCACGCTCAGCCCCTGGAATTACTATGGCGACGCGCTGGGACTGCCAGACAACAGCGCATGGGTCGACATCGCGTCCCCGTTTGCGGCCGAACAGCTCACCGTTCACATCGTCGAGCGCATCTCGACCCGCTTTCAGCACCGCGCCAGTTCCGCCGCACCCATCGCGCGCCTGATCGCGGCGCAGTACGACGCTATGCCCGGAAATTACCTGGCGTTTTTCAGCAGCTTCGATTACCTCGAACAAGTGGCCGCGCAGTTCGCGCAGCAGTTCCCGGGCATTTCGACCTGGCACCAACCGCGCCGCATGAACGAAGCGCAGCGCGACGATTTTCTTGGCCGCTTTACGCTTGAGAGTCGCGGCATCGGTTTTGCGGTGCTGGGCGGCGCCTTTGGCGAAGGCATCGACCTGCCGGGCGCGCGTCTGATCGGCGCCTTTATCGCCACGCTGGGACTGCCGCAAATGAATCCCGTCAACGAGCAGATTCGCCAGCGCATGCAGACCATTTTCGGGCAGGGTTACGACTACACCTATCTGTACCCGGGCATCCAGAAAGTGGTGCAGGCGGCCGGGCGCGTGATCCGCACCGAGAACGACCGCGGCGTGGTCTATCTGATTGACGACCGCTTCGCCCAGGACGACGTGCAGGCGCTGCTGCCGCGCTGGTGGCAAGTTACCCGATCAGCGCCTTGACCTTTTGCAGGCCGCTGCGGCTGACCGGCAGGCGGGTGCCGTCCTTGAGGATGGCGCTGTGGCTGTCCTTGCCTTGTTCGATGCGACTGATGCAGCCGATATTGAGGATGTACGAGCGGTGGACGCGCACAAATGCGCCGGCGTCGAGCGCGCTTTCCAGTTCGGCCAGGCGCTGGTTCTTGAGGTAGCCCTTGCCCTCCGCATGGATCTGCACATAGTCATCCTGGGCCTCGATATAGTCGATTTTTTCGACGCCGATCACGTGCACCTTGGCGCCATCGCGAATCAGGATCCGGTCAAGCGGCTTGTTGCGCGCCAGCGCCTCGCCGACCACGGCGGCCACGGGATCGGGTGCGCCGCCCAGGCTGGTGCGCGCATGCGCGAGTGCTTCATCAAAGCGCTTCTGGCTGTACGGCTTGAGCAGATAATCGACGGCGTGCACCTCGAACGCCTTGAGCGCATACTGGTCGTAGGCGGTCACGAAAATATAGCGCGCCCGGCGTCCGGCCAGCTCCACCACTTCAAAGCCATTCAGCTTGGGCATCTGGATGTCCAGGAAAACCAGGTCCGGATCGCACTCGGTGATTGCCTTGACCGCTTCAAAGCCGTTGGCGCATTCGGCCACGATCTCGATGTCGGCATGCGCGGCCAGGAACTCGCGTACCAGGCCGCGCGCCAGGTCTTCGTCGTCCACGACAATTACACGCAATTTCGCAAGCATCTTCACAGCTCCTTGGTCTCGGCGGGCAGCGCCAGCGCCACCTTGAACAGATTGTCTTCGCGCGTCCAGTTGACGCTGGCCTCATGGCCGTACATTGCCCCCAGGCGCTGGCGCACGTTCGCCAGGCCGATGCCCTTGCCCGCAGACGCTTGCGGCAAGTCTTCGTCAACGTCGTTCTCCACCCGCACATGCAGGATCGAGCCGACCCGCTCGGCATGCAGACGCACGGAGCCGCCGCCGGGCAAGTGGCCGATGCCATGCTTGACCGCGTTTTCCACCAGCGGCTGCAGGATCATCGGCGGCAGCAGGCAGGCACCGGCGCCTTCCACGATGTTTTGCGTGACCTGCAGGCGCGCGCCGAAGCGCACTTTTTCAATCGCCAGAAAGTGCATCAACAGCTTGACCTCGGCGTCGAGCGTGACCTTGCGGTGCGCCTCCAGGCCCAGCGTGTGCCGGAAAAATTCGGCCAGCTGCAGCGTCATTTCGCGCGCGCCGGCCGGATTTTGCGACGTCAGCGCGCTGATCGAATTGAGGCTGTTGAACAGGAAGTGCGGGTCGATCTGCGTACGCAGCATGCGCAGTTCGGCCTCTTGCGCGGCCAGTTGCGATTCGAGCTCGCGCCTTTCGGCGGCGCGCGCGCGCTGAAATTCAATGACCAGGTAATGCGCGACCGACGTCAGGCAGTACAGGATCACGCCCAGGCCAAACACGGTAAAGCGCGCCGCCGGCCCGAGCGGCACCAGCAACTCGCGCCACAGGCTGTTCCAGAGCACGCACAGCATGGTCCACATGGCGCCCGACACCATGGCCGAGAATGCAAACACCAGCACGATGGCGAAGGCATTTTTTTCCGCCAGCGGATAGGCGCGGCACAGATAGTACGACGAGAAACCGGCGGCGCAGCCATAGAGCAGCGTCGTCGGAATCGCAAACACCAGGCCATTGACCCACCCGGCGCCAGTGGCACTGACCACCAAAGCGGCAAAGGCGATGCCGAGCATCAGCCACGCCAGCAGGTACAGCGCGGCGCCGCGCCGGGTGGACACTGCCCCCTGCGCGCCGTGCACCGTCTGCAGGCCTGGCAGAGCTGGCACCGCTTGCATCAGTTGCGCACTTCCACGCCGCCCATGATGGCGTAGCCGCGGATGACCAGGCGCTTGTTGTTGTGCGGCGCGGTGATGGTCTTTTCATCAAAACCGCCCATGATGGGCGTGCCGTTCAGGGCCACCGTCCAATCGGGCGGCACCTTCAGGGTGATGCCGCCCATCAGGGCGAATACATTGAGCACCGCTTCGCCTTCGATCGACGAGCCGCGCAAGTCGAGCATGCAGCCGCCCATCACCGCCGTTACTTCGCCGCCGCGAAAAGCGGGCGTCGTGATGCGCCGGTCAAATCCACCGAGGATGGCCGTGATGTCCACCACCGCATCGGTGGCGTCGTCGTCCTTCGACTGCATGCCCAGCATGCGCCGCCCCGTCACCGCCTTGTAAATGACGGCCGCGCCGAGGAAGATGATCAGCAACGGCCACAAGGCGCGCATATTGATATGCATGAAACCGAGCCGGTTGATCGTCATGACGGCACCGACGCCAATCAGGATCGTGCCGACCAGAGCACCGTTGGGAGACTGAGTGTCGAGCAGCTTGATGACGCCGAACAAAATAAAGGCTGCCGGCCAGAACGCCACGGCGCGGTGGAAGTCGAAGATGTCGAGATTATCGAGCAGGAACAACACACCCATGCCGATGACGAACGCACCCAGGATCACCTGGCTTGGGATGCTGCGCTTGCCGTCACGCTTGCCGTCACGCTTGTTGATATCACTTTTCATTGCCATACTCCTCGTTGGGGGCAAAGCGCTTCCTGATGATCGGTTCGAGCACCATCGTCACACCACTGGCGATGATCACGAAGGGCCAGCTGTTGCCCCAGGTCAGGCCGTACATGTTTTCAAACACGGCAAAGATCCACAAGCCGATGAACAGCTCCCACAAGCCGCTCGTGAAATGCTTGGCCGTCGGATAGCCGATCATCTTGTTAATGCCGAACACCACCAAAAGCAGCGGCGAATAATGCCACATGCCGCGGAACTCGACCAAATTCATCTGGTCCAGGAAAATGCCAAGGCCAAAGCAGATCAGGACTACGCCCCACATCAATTGCTTGCGCCATTCGTACGAAGTTTCGGGTTTCACGCTACCTCCTGTTGAAAGAACAGGATCAAGATACATGGACAGGATGGCAAGGGAAACCGGGATTCGGCGAATGGCGTAAAGCTGCCGGTGAATGACGGGCAATTCGGCGAAAGACGCACTGACAGCTGCCAAACAGCCGCCAGACAGAGCACAAACGGCATCGATCGACGCAAAAAAGCCCGCATCGTTGCCGATGCGGGCTTTGCCAGGACGAGGCAGAATTACGCGCTCATCGCAGGCTGGTTCTTCACCTGTTTGAAATATTTGCTTCTGGCCACTGCCTGCTTGACGGCTTCACGCGCGATGTTGGTGCGCTAAATGTCTTTTTTTTCCGCTTTGCCGCGTTGCTGGGCTTCGTCTTTATTTCCGATACGCTTGGTCATGGTGGTTTCTCCTGTTGTCGATTTTATTTACGTGGCACTGGACATCAAGAACGGCTGGTGGCCATTTTGAAGTCGGAAGGAGCCAGGCCCCATCCAAGCTGGCGCCGAATTTCTTCGGGCGACGGCGGCGGTTTCGGGTCGCGTGAGCGACGTTCGAGGTAAGCGCGCACGACCTGCTTTGGCGGATGGTTAAAGCTAGCCATGACAACCTCCATTCTTATCCAGTGTAGTTTGGTCCATCGCGGTGGCTTGCGCTGGCTTGCAAAATTGGTGCCGATACTCGAGGCGACCGGCTAACCTGCTGAAGAAGTCTTTCCGCAGGTTTTGCTTCTGCGGCTCCTCATTCACACGGCTTCATCATAAGGCTGCGCACGCAAGTCAACCGTACGTTGCCACACACTACGCGCACACTGTTTTTGCGCTGTCGATATTTTTTACAACATCGCAGAAGACCAGCACTGACGCGGCTAACTTTCACGCGCCCTCCTCGTCAGCGCATGCAGGCATGATTACTGCCTCCTGTCCTACAACGACGGGAGAAAACATGGTAAAGCTTGCGCAATCGCTTGTGATAATTGTCCTGGCAATCGCAGCGCCTGCAGTGGCCAGCGACGCGGCGGTGCGCCAGCTCGGGGTCAGCGGCGCGCTGTTTTCTCTGTCCGCCAGTGGCCCTGTGCCTGACACTCCAAACACATCGGACGCAGCGGACGCAGCGGACACCAGCGTGCGCAGCGTGACAGCGCAGATGCGCCACGCGCCGCGCAAACTGGCGCAGGCGGGCGCGCCGGTGCACGCGCATCCCGTCGGACCGGCCACGCCGCCACTGCCCCACGTCAGCACCGGCGGCACCCCGGTCAATGTGGACGGCATGGCGGCCGCCGCCGGCGCCTCGGGTGTCAGCGGCGCGGCTGGCGAACAGCAATACGTGCAAGTGGTCGGCGCGGCGATGGCGGTCTACGGCAAGCATGACGGCGCCCTGCAATCCGGGCCCGTCAACCTGCATGCGCTGTTTTCCGGCGCCGGCGCCGATGCCTGCACGGCCCCTGGCGGCGGCGCAGCGTCGGTCCTGTACGACCAGCTTGAAAAGCGCTGGCTGCTCTCCTGGCTGGCTGGCGCGCCGGGACGGCACGTGCAGTGCATCGCCGTCTCGACCAGCGCCGACGCGGGTGGCAGCTACTACCGCTATGCGATCAACATGGTTGGCGCGGGCGGCGCAGCACTGCAGGTCGACGACGCGCGCATTGCCTTGTGGCCCGACGCCTACTACCTTACCTTCAGCCTGTTCGACAATGCGCAGGGCGGCTATCGCGGCCCGCGCGTCTGCGGCATCGATCGCGCGGCGCTGCTGCGCGGGCGCGATGCGGCGCTCCATTGCCAGGATCCGGGCGCCGCCTTCGGTCCCGCCGTTGCGGCCAGCCTGGAAGGCGAGACGGCGCCGCCGAAAGGCACGCCGGCGCCGATTCTGTCGCTCGATTTTACAGAGGACGGTACCGGCGCGCGATTGCTGCTGTGGCGCTTTGCGTTTGCCAGCGCCAGCATGGGCGAGCCGCTCGCCATTGCCGTGGCGCCGTTTCAGAGCGCCTGCGCCGACGTCGGCGCAGCGCCATGCATCGGCCAGCCGCGGCCCGGGTTGACGCAATTTGCGCCGGGCGACCGGCTCATGCCGCGCGCCGTCTATCGCCACGACGCCGGCGACCTTGGCCGGGTCGGCAACGTCGGCGACGACGCGGGCCGCGGCGCGCTGCTGCTGGCGCACGCGGTGCAGCAGCGCGATGGCGGCACCGGTTTGCGCTGGTACGAATTGCGCGCTCCGCTGCGCGCAGTGCACGTGTACCAGCAAGGCACCCACGCGCCCGACGCCGCGCACGGCGCCCAGGGCAGCATCGGCATCGACCGGGCCGGCAATATCGCGCTTGGCTACGGCGTAGCCGGACCCGACACGCCACCCGGCGTGCGCTATACCGGGCGCCAGCGCAGCGATCCACCGGGCCGCATGCAATCCGAGGAAGTCGTCGTCAATGGCAGCGGCGTGCAGCTTGGCGCGGCGCGCCAGCTGGCCGCCACCGGTGCGCTAACGCTCGACCCGGCCGACGGCTGCACCTTCTGGTACACCCAGCAGTATTTGCCGCTGACGGGACACGCGGCGTGGCGCACGCGCATCGCCAGCTTTAAATTTCGCAACTGCATGTAAATTCGGTTGTCCGGGACTGTGCCAGCAGCTACCATGGCGCCACATCCCTGCTGAAAATGTCCCCATGCGCATTGTCTCCCTGCTGTTTCTTGCTTTCATCCTGTCCGCCTGCAAGGCCGGCACGCTCACCACCGATGAACTGCTGCACAAGCAGGTCTACCAAATGACGCCGCAGGAAGTGAACCGCTACATTGCGCATATGGCGCAGGCCGAGCCCGATCTGCGCAAGCGCATCGCCGCCATCGGCCGCCAGAACATCGGCCAGCCGTACATGCTCAATTTGCTGGGCGAATATCCGTACGAACTGCACGATGCACTGCCGATGTTCAGCCTTGAGCAAAGCGATTGCGTGGTGTTTGCCGAACATACCTACGCGATGGCGCTGAGCCGCTCGTGGGAAGAGTTTTTCTGGATGCTGCAGCGCATCCGCTACAAGGATGGCGTGATTGGCGTAGCCACGCGCAACCATTACACCGAGGTGGACTGGAACGCGAACAACAACTGGCTGGTGACGGACGTGAGCGCCAGCCTTGGCGGCGCCGATGCGATGAGCTATGAGCTCAAGGTCGACCGCGCGCGCTTTTTGCGCATGCGCCACCAGACGCTGCGCGACATTCCCGTGCAAACGAGCCGTGAATGGTATGTCGGCAAGGACAAGCTGGCCCCGGTATTGCCGCAACTGCGCGAGGGCGACCTGGTCAACGTGGTGTCGACGCGCGACGGCGCGTTCTGGGTCTCGCATGTGGGATTGATCGTCATCAGCGCCGACGGCCAGCGCAATTTCCTCAATTCGGCCGAGCCGCAGGTGCGCGAAGAAAGCTTCACGGCGTTCTTCCAGCGCACCGCCGAGCGCGAGCTCAAGAACGCAAAGGAAGGGCGCAACGGCCAGAAGCTGGCGGGATTCAAGTTCTTGCGCTTGAACGACAATATCGTGGTGCCGCCGATGGCGCCGCAGCCGCGCCCGGTGCCGTCCAGCGCCGAGGCGGTTCCCAGGAACTAGCCGGATCCTCGGTCGATACCAGCTTTCAGCGCCAAACCCGGCGCGTTTTCGCGGTCCACATGATGCGCTCGGCCAGGCCGATCTCGCCGCCATTGATCAATTGCGTAACGCGCGCGACGTCGTCCTGGTCGGCCGCCTGGTTGCAGCCGCGCGCGGCCCATTCGGCGGCGGCCACGTGCAGGCACCAGGCGGCGCTCACCACGGCGTCCGGTTCGCGCGTCAGGTCGGGCGCGTCGGCCGCGCCCTGGCGTAAGAAAGTGGTCGCACGCGCATAGCTGTCCTTTCCAGTCAGCTGCAGCATTCCGCGACCACGGTAAAGGTAACCGTCGCCCGGGCGGTCGTTGCCCATGCGCTCGCCATAGACTTCATTGGCCAGTTTTTCGGGGTTGTTTGCATACTCCTCGGGCTCGAGCGGCCCCTGCGGGCGAAAGCGCCGCGGCCACGTTTTGACCAGGCCTTCGGCGCTGTAGCGCAAATTTTCGAACTGCAGCGTCAGCGCGCCAGATTCATGCAGCACCTGCGCCATGAAATGAACCACCCGCAAACGCCTGGCCGAGACGCCGTAGCGCGCCAGCACCGGCTGGCCGGCGACGAAAGCGGCGCGGTAATTAGCGCTGCACTGTGGCGCGAGCCTGGCAAGCTGGTCGAGCGTGACGACAACGGACATGGTGGTTTCCTTCACAGTTCGCTCTTTGATGTTATGAATTTCGCAGCGCGACAGTATCCACCGATGTCAAACCTTCGCAAAATACATCTTCCGGCGCGCCAAGCCCCCAGCAGATATTGAACTGTCGTGCGCCAGGCGACTCCAACCTGCATGCCCGGCCCTTGTCGCCGGCTCGGAGACCGCGATGCGCCAACCTGCCCTGTTCGCCACAGTCGTGCTACTCATCGCTGTCTGCCTGGCCGATCACGCGGCCCTGGCCCAGGCACCGCCGGCCGGGGCGGGCGCAGCGGCCGCCACCGCGCCCACCCAGCATCTCACCTTGCCGGTCGCCCCGCAAACGATAGGGGCAGCGGCAGCGCCCGGCGGCTCGGTGCAGTTCATCGGCACGGCCACGGTACTGATCCGCTACCTGGGCCTGACCATCATGACCGACCCCAATTTCTTGCACAAGGGCCAGCTGGTACATCTCGGCTACGGCCTGCACAGCGAGCGCCTGACCGAGCCGGCGCTGACGCTGGCGCAGTTGCCGCCCATCGACCTGGTGCTGCTGTCGCACTTCCACGAAGATCATTTCGACCGCCTCGTCCAGCAGCAGCTGGACCGCAACACCGTGATCGTCACCACGGCGCAGGCGGCGGGCAAATTGCAGGCGCTGGGCTTTCAACGCCTGGTGGCACTGCAACCGTGGGAGGCGCTCCAGGTCGCCCATGGCGACGCGCGCCTGACCATCACCGCCATGCCCGCTCGCCACGGCCCCGCCGGCGTGGCCGCGCTGCTGCCCGCAGTCATGGGCGCCATGCTCGACTTTGCCGGGCCGCAGCAAGGCCAGCACTACCGCATGTATATCAGTGGCGACACGCTGCTGTACGACGACATCGCGCACATCGGGCAGCGCTATCCGGGCATCGACCTGGCGCTGCTGCACCTGGGCGGCACCCGCATTCTCAAGGTACTCAAGGTCACCATGGATGGCCAGGACGGCGCCGACATGCTGCGCATTATCGCGCCGGCGCGCGCCATCCCCATCCATTACAACGATTACGACGTCTTCACCTCGCCACTGGCCGACTTTGCGCTGGCGGTGCGCGCGGCCGGGCTGGAAAACAGGATCACCTATCTCAAGCACGGGGAAAGCTACGCCTTTCGCGATCACCCCGAATCACTACGCTAAATCGACATAATATTTCCGCGCGTATTTATTCAATCACGATTTAAAACCCTGGGGAAATAATGCTTATCTCGGCCATTGATAACTGTCAAATCAACCACCTTAAGCGCGCCTGATAATAAACTTACACAACGATAAGCCATCTAAGCGCACATAATCGGGCACCTGCTTTCACCGGCGCGATTATTATTTATCGGCGGCATTTAAAAGAAGCTATTGAAGATAACCTTTATTCTGAATAGTCACCGCCATGCAGACGCCACTCGCTCCCGCCCTTGCCCAATTTTGCACCGACCTGGTGTCCCTCAACCGCAATGCAAAAATCGCGCTGATGGTCGGCGTCGACCTGCTGGCCCTGCCATTCTGCATCTTGATGGCCATGCTGCTGCGGGTGGGCGACCTGAGTCTCGCATTCAATTACGGCCTCGTGTCTTACCTGGTGGTGGCGGCGGTCACCGTGGCAGCCTTTTCCATGTCCGACTTGTACCGCGCCGTGATCCGCTTCATCGACCAGCGCTTGCTGGTGGTGACCGGGCTCACGCTGGCGCTGGCGGTGCTGTGCGTGTATTTCGTGCTGCTGGTGCTCAACGATCAGCGCTTTCCCCGCAGCGCGCTGGCCATCTACTGGTTCATTGCATTTTCCTATGTCGTGACATCGCGCCTGACGGTGCGCAATTTCCTGCGCAACCATATCCGCAAGAGCCCGCCCCCCGACCATGCCGTCGCCATCTACGGCGCCGGCGAGCAAGGCGCGCAACTGGCGTTAACCATGCGCAACAGCGACGAATACCGGCCCGTGTGCTTCTTTGACGAAAAGCACCTGCTCAACGAGCGCACCATCGCCGGCCTGCGCGTGTTTCACACCGACCGCCTGGTGGAAATGGTCAACTCGCTGTGCATTCGCTCGATCATCATCGCCATTCCATCGGTCTCGCCGGAACGGTTGCGCGACATCATGCAGCGCATGGCGGCGGCGGGCGTCACCACCAAAATTCTCAGCCGCCTGCTCGATTTGGCCGACGAAAAAGCGCCCATGGAAGCGATCCGCGAACTGAAGTTCGAAGACTTGCTGGGGCGCGCCCCGGTGCCGCCCCGGATCGACCTGTTCGCCCGCTGCGTGCATGGCAAGACCGTGCTGGTAACCGGCGCCGGCGGCTCCATCGGCAGCGAACTGTGCCGCCAGATCGTCACGCTCGCCCCGGCCCAGCTGCACCTGCTCGACCATTCCGAATTCGCGCTGTACACCATCAAGCAAGAGTTGATGGCGCGCCACCCCGAGCTGCCCATCATCGCCCACCTGGGTTCGGTCTGCAGCGCCGCGCTGGTCGAACGCATCCTGCAAGACGAGCAGGTCGACACCATCTACCATGCAGCGGCCTACAAGCACGTGCCGCTGGTCGAGACCAATATCGTCGAAGGCTTGCGCAACAATGTGCTCGGCTCGCAAGTCATCGCCTCGGCCGCAGCCAAGTTCAAGGTCAGCACCTGCGTGCTCATTTCCAGCGACAAGGCGGTGCGCCCGTCTAACATCATGGGCGCAAGCAAGCGCATCGCCGAGCTGATTTTCCAGGCGGCAGCGTCCAAGGCGCCCACGGAAACCACGTTTTGCATGGTGCGTTTTGGCAACGTCCTCGGGTCGTCCGGTTCGGTCATTCCACTGTTCCAGCGCCAGATTGCCCGCGGCGGCCCGCTCACCATCACCCACCCCGAGGTGGCGCGCTACTTCATGCTTATTTCCGAGGCGGCGCAACTGGTGATCCAGGCCGGCGCCATGGCCAAGGGCGGCGACGTGTTCGTGCTCGACATGGGCGAGCCGATCAAAATCGTCGACCTGGCGCGCACCATGATCGTCATGTCGGGCCTGACCGAGCGCACCCCCGCCAAGCCGGACGGCGACATCGAGATCAAGTTCGTCGGCCTGTTTCCCGGCGAAAAGCTTAACGAAGAGCTGCTGACCGACGGCCTGGTGTACCCCAGCGAGCATCCGCGCATCATGCGCATGAAGGAAAACGCGCTGCATGCGGGCGTATTGGAAACCTATATCACTTTCCTGATGATGGCTTGCGATACCAATGACCGCGGGATGATCGAATCGATGGTGAAAGCCATCGTGACGGAATATACGCCGCAAATGCCATCCATCGCGCATTCGCTGCCGGCCAAAACCGTCAATCACCCGGCACTAACCAGAATCATTCCATTCCGTATTTAGTTCAAGCGCATTTAACACCGTCATCCAATAATATTTAAATATCACTTTCCGAAACGCGGAGATAATCATCATGCGCGACCATCATGCCAGCAGTTACCTCACCCGGCTTATTAACCGCTTTGAAACCCGGCACGCCGTGGTGGGCATTATCGGCCTTGGCTATGTCGGCCTGCCGCTCAGCCTGCGCTATGCCGAGGCCGGCTTCAAGGTGCTCGGCATCGACATCGATGCAGCCAAGGTCGCGCGCCTGAACCAGGGCACCAGCTACATCGAGCATATTGCCGCCAGCGCCGTGGCCGGCGCCGTCGCCGCAGGCTTTGAGGCAACCACCGATTTCGCGCGCGCCGCCGAAGCGGACGCACTCATCATCTGCGTGCCCACGCCGCTCAATGTGTACCGCGAACCGGACCTGTCGTTCGTGCTGGCCACCGCTGACGCGCTGCTGCCGCACATGCGCGCCGGCCAGATCCTCTCGCTCGAAAGCACCACCTACCCCGGCACCACCGACGAAGAATTGCGCCCGCGCCTGGAAGCGCGCGGCTTTACCGTGGGCCAGGACATCTTCCTCGTGTTTTCGCCCGAGCGCGAAGACCCGGGCAACCCCGACTATGCCACCCGCACCATTCCCAAGGTGTGCGGGGGCGACACGCCAGCCTGCCTGCAGGCCGGCATTGCGCTCTACAGCCCGGCGATCGACCGGGTGGTGCCGGTCAGCTCGACGCGCGCCGCCGAGCTGACCAAGCTGCTTGAAAACATCCACCGCGCCGTCAATATCGGCCTGGTCAACGAGATGAAAATCATCGCCGACAAAATGGCGATCGACATTCACGAAGTCATCCGCGCCGCCGCCACCAAGCCGTTCGGCTTCACGCCCTACTACCCCGGTCCGGGCCTGGGCGGGCACTGCATTCCGATCGACCCGTTTTACCTGACCTGGAAGGCGCGCCAGTACGGCCTGCACACCCGCTTCATTGAACTGGCCGGCGAAATCAACAGCGATATGCCGCACTGGGTGATCGGCAAACTGACCGACGCGCTCAATGCGCGTTCGCGCTCGGTCAAGGGCGCGCGCGTGCTGGTGCTGGGCATCGCCTACAAAAAAAATGTCGAAGACATGCGCGAGTCGCCCTCGGTCGAACTGATGGAAATTTTGCGCGACAAGGGCGCCCTGGTTGAGTACTCCGACCCGCACGTGCCGGTGTTCCCGGCCATGCGCGAACACCATTTCGCGCTCGACAGCGTGCCCTTGACCGCCGAGACGCTGGCCAGCTACGACGTGGTGCTGCTGGCCACCAGCCACAGCGCTTTCGACTACCAGCTCATTGCCCGCCACGCGCAACTGATTGTGGATACGCGCGGGGTCTACCTCGATCCGCTGCCCAACGTCGTCAAAGCCTGAACCTGGCCCATGCCTCTGTCCATGCACATCGCCTCCGACCCGCCCTCATCCCAAGGATCCACCATGCGCTACTTTCCACCCGCCGTTCTTGACCGCAAAATCCGCTTTGCCCTGGTCGGCTGCGGGCGCATCGCCGCCAATCACTTCAACGCCATCGCCACCCACGCCGACCGCTGCGAACTGGTGGGCGTGTGCGACATCAACCAGGAGGCGCTGGCGGCCGCCGCCCTGTCCACCGGCGCGCGCCCCTACCGCACGCTGGCCGAGATGCTCGCGCGCTGCAACGCCGACGCCTACATCATCGCCACCCCGTCCGGCCTGCACCCGGAACAGGCGATCCAGATCGCCGCCGCCGGGCGCCACGTGATCACCGAAAAGCCGATGGCCACGCGCTGGGAAGACGGCAAGCGCATGGTGGCGGCCTGCGACGCGGCCGGCGTGCGCATGTTCGTCGTCAAGCAAAACCGGCGCAACGCCACCTTGCAGCTGCTCAAAAGCGCGGTCGACAAAAAGCGCTTCGGGCGCATCTACATGGTCAACCTGAACGTGTTCTGGACCCGCCCCGACGCCTACTACAACAGCGCCAAGTGGCGCGGCACCTGGGAATACGATGGCGGCGCCTTCATGAACCAGGCCAGCCACTACGTCGACCTGATCGACTGGATCGTGGGTCCGGTCGAAAGCCTGCAAGCCTACACGGCCACGCTGGCGCGCGACATCGAGGTCGAAGACACCGGCGTGATCAGCCTGCGCTGGCGCAACGGTGCGCTCGGCTCCATGAATGTGACGATGCTGACCTACCCGCGCAATCTGGAAGGCTCGATCACCATCCTGGGCGAACTTGGCAGCGTGCGCATTGGCGGCGTGGCGGTCAACGAAGTGCAGCAGTGGGAGTTCGCCACTGCGCACGAAGACGACCTGCTGGTGCGCGACGCCAGCTACGCCACCACGTCGGTGTACGGCTTTGGCCACCCGCTGTACTACGACAACGTGATCAAGGTGCTGCGCGGCGAAGCCGAACCCGAAACCGACGGGCGCGAAGGCCTCAAATCGCTCGAAATTCTAGTCGCGGCCTACATGTCCGCGCGCGACGGCAAGCGCGTGGCCTTGCCTTTGGAGTACTGACATGACCGACCTTTCTGCATTTCACGACCTGCTCGCCTCCGCCGGCATGGGGCAACCCGACACCGACACCGCCGCTGACAGCGGCGCCAACAGCGGCGCCATCGTCGACGCCAGCGCCGTCGTCGACGCCGGCGCCACCCTGGGCGCAGGCACCCGCGTCTGGCACTTCTCGCACGTGTGCGCCGGCGCCGTCATTGGACCTGCCTGTTCGCTGGGCCAGAACGTCTTTATCGGCAACGACGTGCGCATCGGCGCGCGCGTCAAGATTCAAAACAATGTCTCGGTGTTCGACGCCGTCACCATCGAGGACGATGTGTTCTGCGGCCCCAGCATGGTGTTTACCAACGTCTACAACCCGCGCGCGGAGGTATTGCGCAAGGACGAATACCGGCGCACGCTGGTGCAGCGCGGCGCCACCATCGGCGCCAACGCCACCATCGTATGCGGCGTGACCATCGGCCAGTACGCCTTTATCGGCGCCGGCGCCGTGGTCAACCGCGACGTGCCGGCCTTTGCCCTGATGACCGGCGTGCCGGCGCGCCACAGCGGCTGGATGAGCCGCCACGGCGAACGCCTGGCGCTCGAACCGGGCGTCGACGGGTCGGCCACGTGCGCGCACACGGGCGACGTCTACACCGTGCGCGGCGGCGTGTGCACCATTGAAGCTGCCCTGCCCGCCTGACGCCGACTGCCATCGAACCGGGAACCCATCATGGAATTCATCGACCTGAAATCGCAATACCAGGCCCTGCGCACTGACATCGGCGCGCGCATGCAGGCCGTGCTCGATCACGGCCAGTACATCATGGGCCCTGAAGTGGCCGAACTCGAACAGCGGCTGGCCGCCTTTACCGGGGCGCGCCACTGCATCACGGTGTCGTCCGGGACCGAGGCGCTGATCATTTCGCTCATGGCGCTGGGCATCAAGCCGGGCGACGAAATCATCACCACGCCGTTTTCGTTCATCGCCACCGCCGAAGCCATCGTGCTGGTGGGCGCCACGCCCGTGTTCGTCGACATCGAGCCGGCCACCTGCAATCTCGACCCGTTGCAGATCGAAGAGCGCATCAGCGCGCGCACGCGCGCCATCATGCCCGTCTCGCTCTACGGCCTGCCGGCCGACATGGACGAAATCAACGCCATCGCCTGGCGCCACGGCCTGGTGGTGATCGAGGACGCCGCGCAAAGCTTCGGCGCCACCTACCAGGGCCGCAAGAGCTGCAACCTGTCCCAGATCGGCTGCACCAGCTTTTTTCCCAGCAAACCTTTGGGGTGCTACGGCGACGGCGGCGCCATTTTTACCAGCGACGATGCGCTGGCCGGCGCCATGCGCGAAATCCGCGTGCATGGCCAGTCGCGCCGCTATGTGCACACCCGCCTTGGCGTGGGCGGACGGATGGACACCTTGCAATGCGCGATCGTGCTGGCCAAGCTGGAACGCTTTGAATGGGAGCTCGAACAACGCGCCAAAGTCGCCGCCGCCTACGACGCTCTGCTCTCGGGCAAGCTGGGCTTGATGGCGCGTCCGCGCGCCCGCACCAGCGCCTTTGCGCAGTATACGGTGGTAGTGGACGAGCGCGAGCAAGTGCAGGCTCGCCTGCAAGAGGCGGGCATTCCCACCGCCGTGCATTACCCGGTGCCGATCCATGTGCAGCCGGCCTACGCCCACCTGACTGACGCCGGGCGCTGTCCGGTGGCGCTGGAAAAGGCCGCCACCGTGATGAGCCTGCCAATGGGCCCTTACCTGAGCGAGCAGTCCGTACACGAGGTCGCCACTGCGCTATTGACGGCAACCGGCATGCCTGTGCCCGGCGACTGCGCCGCGCCGTCCGCCTGGGCGATTGCCGAAAGCTGAACATGCGCCGCATTGCCCACCTCACCTCCGCCCATCCGCGCAATGACACGCGCATCTTCATCAAGCAATGCCGTACGCTGGCCGCGTATGGCTACGATGTCTTGCTGGTCGTGGCCGACGGCAAAGGCCCCGAACTGCGCGACGGCGTACGCATTGTCGACGTCGGGCGCCCTGACGGACGCCTGAACCGGATCGTTACCACCACCGGCCGGGTGCTAGCCCAGGCGCTCGCGCTGGACGCCGACATTTATCACCTGCACGACCCGGAACTGATACCGGCCGGACTCAAGCTCAAGCGCCTCGGCAAGACCGTCATCTTCGACTCGCACGAAGACGTCGCGCGCCAGTTGCTGGGCAAGCCCTACCTGGGCGCGCTGTCGCGCCATGCGCTGTCGAAGGCGTATGCGCTGTTCGAGCGCTACGCCTGCGCGCGCTTTGACGGCATCATCGCGGCTACGCCATTCATTCGCGACAGCTTCCTAAAAATCAACCCGAACACGGTCGATGTCAACAATTTCCCGCTGGTGGGCGAACTGCACGCGCCGGCGTCCTGGGCCGGCAAGCAGGCTGAAGTGTGCTACGTGGGCGGCATCGGCGCCATCCGCGGCATTCGCGAACTGGTCGGCGCCGGCGCCGCGCTGCAATCGGCGGCCCGCATCAACCTGGCCGGCGCCTTTTCGGAAGCGGCCCTCGAGGCCGAGGTGAAGGCGGCGCCCGGCTGGGCGCGCGTCAACCAGCTTGGCGTGCTCGACCGGGCCGGCGTGCGCGCGCTGATGATGCGCTCGATTGCCGGGGTCGTCACCTTCCACCCGCTGCCCAACCATCTGGACGCGCACCCGACCAAGATGTTCGAATACATGTCGTCGGGCATTGCCGTGATCGCGTCGAACTTTCCCCTGTGGCGCGACATCATCGAGGGCAACGAGTGCGGCGTGTGCATCGACCCCTGCGACCCCGGGGCGCTGGCGGCGGCGATTGACCGCCTGGTGACCCATCCCGAGATCGCCCGGCGCATGGGCGAGAACGGCCGCAAGGCGGTGCTGGAAAAATACAACTGGTCGGTACAGGCCAGGAAACTGACCGATTTTTATGGAGCCATTCCCCATGCCAAGCAAGCTGTCGCACCTGTTTGAACTGGCCGGGACGATCGCCCGGCTGCCGGTGGCGCGCCTGGAGTTTCAACGCGCGCTCAATCCGGCCGACGTGGCAAGAATGCACCGGCATTTTACCAAGCGCCATCCGCGCTACCTGGTGTTTCAAAACAAGGCGCTGGGCGCCGCGCTGGTCGATTTGTCCGGCTTTGACAGCCGCGATGCGTATATGCTCACCCTCGAAGGGCGCAACCTGGCGGCCGACCATGCCAGGAAGGCGCGAAAAAAAGGCTACCAGGTCGTCGAGATCGACCGCAACCAGTATATAGACGCCATTCACGAGATCAACACGTCGGTGGAAGTGCGCCAGGGCCGGCCGATGGATGCCACCTATCGGGAAAAGGTCACGCACTTCCCGAAAGAGAGAAATTACTCCTATATGGGCGTACTGAACCCGGCCGGCAAACTGGTGAGCTACATCGACTTTGGCCTGTACGGCAATTTCTTCGCCATCGAGCGCCTGATTGGCTTGCGCAACAACGATGGCGTGATGCACCTAATGCTGACCGAGGTCGTCTCGCGCCTGATCGAAGCGCGCCAAGCCCGCTACCTGATGTACGACACCTGTTTCGGCGCCAGCCCGGGCATGCTCAAGTTCAAAACCATGCTCGGCTTTACGCCGCATCGCGCCAAGTTTTCAATCCAGTAACGCCGTTCAACAGCGGCAAGGAAACCCGATGAGCACTAAAAAAATTCTGACCGTGATCGGCGCGCGCCCACAATTCATCAAGGCCAGCGCCGTCTCCGCCTGCCTTGCCCACTGCGAACAGCTGCGCGAAGTGGTGGTGCATACGGGCCAGCATTTCGACGCCAATATGTCGGACGTCTTTTTTAACGAGCTGGGCATGGCCAAGCCGGCCTACCACTTCGGCATCCATGGCGGCGAACACGGTGCGATGACGGCGCGCATGCTGGTCGACATCGAACAAGTGCTGCTGGCCGAACGGCCGGACGCCGTACTGGTATACGGCGACACCAATTCCACGCTGGCCGGCGCGCTGGCGGCGGCCAAGCTGCACATGCCGGTGGCGCATGTCGAGGCCGGGCTGCGCTCGTTCAACATGGCCATGCCGGAAGAGATCAACCGCATCGTCACCGACCGCGTATCGCGCTGGCTGTTTACGCCCACCGTTGCGGCCGGCGCGCACCTGCTGCGCGAAGGGGTCGATCCCCGCAGTATCGAGCAGGTGGGCGACGTGATGTTCGACGTCGCGCTGCGCCATGGCGAGCGGGTCGGCGCGCACGGCGGCATGCTCGGCGAGCTTGCGGCGCGCCATGGCGTGGTGCCTGGCGCCTATTGCCTAGCCACCGTGCACCGCGCCGAAAGCACCGGCCACCCGGCGCGGCTGGCGGCCATTGTGGAGGCGCTCACGGCCTTTGCCGGGCAGATCCAGGTCATCTGTCCGCTGCACCCGCGCACGCGGGCCGCGCTGGCCACACAAGGCAAACTCGACGCGCTGCTCCAGGCTGCCGTCGTGGTCGATCCGCTGGGCTACCTGGACATGGTGCAGCTGGAAAAACATGCGGCGCTGATCGCCACCGATTCAGGCGGCGTGCAAAAGGAAGCTTTCTTTTACCGGGTCCCTTGCGTTACGCTGCGCGACGAGACCGAGTGGAGCGAGCTGGTAGAGGCCGGCTGGAACCGGCTCGCGAGCCCGCGCGACGCGGCGAGCGTGCTGCACAGCCTGCGCGCCGCGCTTGGCAGCGTGGGCGCCGATGTGGCCCCGTATGGCGCGGGGGACGCGGCGCAGCGCATCGTGCAGCGCTTGGCGCGCGACCTGCACTAGAGTCGCAGTCGGTACGGCGCTGGCGAGCTCGCGTTCGCCCCCATCTCCATTGCCGTTCCGGCCATGCAGTCAAGCGCTTCACCCCGGCCTTCACCCCAGCCTTCACCCCAGGGCGCGCAGTTCGCGCCCCTTCGCCGCTGCTGACTGCACTGAGCCATTGCCGTCCGCTTTGTCTGGAATAGGCATCCTGTATCGACCCACTGCCTGTTGCCTGCGCGACCGTCTGGCCTTAACGGCCTTTCACCTTTCCCTTCAGCTGCGAGGCGCGTCCCAACAGGCGAGGCGGGGCTGCCTTTCACTATCAGTACTTCGCAATTTCCGTTGCAAAATTGTGTCGTGACTTGTCATTTCTTACCTGCCGAATGTAACAGAAATAACTTTGGTCAATTAATCACGCGCAAAATTAATTATAAACAATTGGTGAACTTAAATATTTTCCTCGGGTCATAACTTGCTCATTCCCAATGATGAGGCTTTAAGTGATGACTTCTGTTCGACACCCGTTCCATCCCCCACTCTTGCTCTGCAGCGTAGTTGCCACTTTGGTAGCTGGCTGCGGCGGCGGCTCAAGTCCCGAAGCAGTGCCGGCCCAAGCGCCACCAACCAAAATGTTAGCGACAATGACTGCCCTCGCCGGCGGTGCCTTGTACGTCTCGCCTAACGGCTCCGACAGCAATCCAGGCACCCAGGCGGCGCCGCTGAAAACCATTGCCCGCGCCGATGCCTTGGCCAGCGCCGGCTATACCATCCACGTCGCCCCCGGCGTCTACCGCGTCGCGGCCCCGGCTGCCGGCAGCTACGGCATGACCACCGCCAAAAGCGGCACCTCCGCCGCCCGGATCCGGTTTGTCTCAGACGTGAAATGGGGCGCGAAAATCATCGTCTCCGGCACCGGCATTACCTGGCATTCGAAAGGAAGTTATGTCGATATCGACGGCTTCGACATCTCCGGAACCGGCCGCCACGGGATTCTGGCCGCCGGCGCCAACCTGACCATCAACAATAATTTTATTCATGACCTGACCATCAGCGGCGGCTGCAATGGCGGCGGCGGCGCGGCCATCGATACGTATGGCCCGGTCGGCAATGTCGTCATCAATGCGAACGTGGTGCGCAATATCGGCGCCTCGATGATCGGTTCGTGCAATACGGTGCAAGGCATCTATATTGCCAACGCCAACAACGTGGTCACGAACAATATCGTTTCGGGCATCGCCGCAGTGGCCATCCAGCAATGGCACGGCGCGACCTCGTCGACCATCGTCAACAACACAACCTTTCGCAGCAAGATGGGGATCCTGCTCGGCCAGGGCGATGGCGGCGCCACCAGCGCCGGTTCGGCCAACAATTACGTTGCCAACAATATCGTCCACGACAACACCGCGAACGGCATCATCGAAGGCGGCAAAATGGGCGGCAACAACCGCTATGTCAACAACCTCGTCAATGCCAGCGGCACCAATTGGCGCGTTGCCGGCGCCGTCAGCGGCTCGCTGACCGGCAACCCGATGTTTGTCAACTATCAGGCCAATGGCTCGGGCAACTATCACGTCCAGGGCACGTCGCCGTCGATCGACAAAGGCACCACGTCCTTGGCCCCGGCGGCCGACCTTGACGGCGCCTCGCGCGCCGGTTCGGCCATCGATCTTGGCGCCTACAACTATGGATCATCCACCAATCCGCCGCCTCCGCCACCACCACCACCACCACCACCACCACCACCGCCGGCGAACCCGCCGCCTCAGCCAAGTGGCCCAAACCTGTATGTGGCGCCCAATGGGTCCGATACCAATGCGGGCACGCAGGCCAGTCCCTTCCTGACCATTGCGCGCGCGGACGCAGCTGCCGTTGCCGGCTCGACCATTAACGTCGCTTCCGGCACTTACAACGTGTCCGCGCCGGGCGCTGACGCGGTCGGCTTGCTGACATCGAAAAGCGGCACGGCGGCGGCCCGCATCAGGTTCGTCTCCACCGTCAAGGGCGGCGCCAGGATCGTCATGCAGGGAACGGGAATTGCCTGGAATTCCAAGGGCAGCTATGTCGATATCAGCGGCTTCGATATCGCGGGAACGGGACGCGTCGGTTTGCTGGCAAGTGGCGCTCACCTGACCATCTTAAACAATGCCATCCATGATTTCACGATCAGTGGCGGCTGCAACGGTAGCGTTGGCGCGGCGATCCAGGTTGAAAGCAGCGTCGGCGATGCAGCAGTGTCCAACAATATCGTCAGGAATATCGGCGTGGCGATGCTCGGTTCCTGCACCTCCGTCCACGGCATCTACATTGCCGGTCCAGGCGTCGTGGTCGCCAACAATATGGTATCGGGCGCCGCTGCCGTGGGTATCTTGCAATACCGCGGCGCGACCAGCTCGACCATTGTCAACAATACGATGTTCCACTCCAAGATCGGCATCTGGATCGGTAGCTCCGCAGCGGGCGGTTCGCAAAATAATGTGGTCGCCAATAACATTATTCATGACCACATCAGCTATGGCATTGTCGAAGGCGGCGCGGTCGGCGGCAATAACCGCTATATCAACAACCTGGTGTATGCCAGCGGGACGGCATTGCAAGTAAAGGGCGCCGTCAGCGGCACGCTCGCGGCCAATCCGCTCTTCGTCAGTTACTTGGCGAACGGCAATGGAAACTACCGTCTGCAGGGCACGTCGCCGGCCTTGAACAAGGCTGCGGCGGCCTATGCCCCAAGCACCAACTTTGAGGGTAGCGGACGCGACGCCACGCCGGACATCGGCGCTTACTAAGGCAACGTGCAGGAATGCGGGGGCGGTGTGCCAGGCGGCGCACCGCCCCCGTACGACGTTACGGCCTCTGGTTTTACCGGGCCGGGTTTGGCATAGCGGCGCACGTAGCGATACCGGGCAAAGGCGCCCAACGCGGCACCGACACTCATGTCCGGAATGCTTTTGGCGGCCACCACCCACAGAATGGTCGCGCAGACGAATGAGCAGGCGAGCACGAACTCGGCCGACCTTGCTTTCAGGAAGAATCCATCGCTAAACAGCCGGAATGCGGCCCACAGCAAGATGGCCGAGAAAGCGAGAAAACCGATGAGGCCGAAATCGACCCACGCCACCAGTATATTGTGCGCGTAGTGGCCATCGGGATAGCTGGCAAAGTCGCCGAAGATCGGGTTTTGGCTGATGGTGCGCAAGGCGTTGCTGGTCAAATGGTCGCGCGCAACGGCCGAACTGGAATGCGACAAATCGAGCAATTGCAGCGTCCGGTTTTCAGGCAGCAGCGCGGCGATGGCCCCGGCATTGGCGGCGAACTGGATGGCGACGAAAATGAGCGGGAGCGTCAGATAGAGTTTGTGGCGCGTGTGATAAAACTCCAACAGCGGAACCAGGAGCAGCATGGCCGAAAACTCGGTGCGCGCCCCATTCAAGAACAAGGTCGTGATGGCCAAGCCGTAAAGAAAAAGCCGTGCGCTGGTAAATTTTGTCAAGGAAATGACGATCATAAAGGTATAGATGTACGAGCGCGCGAAACCTTGATAAGTGGCCAGGCTGTCCGGATCCTTGGCGTCGTTCAAGGCTTGCAAGTAAAAGAAGCCATTGATGGAAAAATGAATGGTGATGGCCGACATCACGGCCAGCGAGGCCGTCGCCATCAAAATGAATTTTTTGTCGTGAATATCGATCAGACGGAAGATGATGTACAGATCGACGCAAAAAACCAGGCTTTGCACGTAGCGCTGCACGATGATGGGATTTGCCCCCGCCACGAAATTCATCACGAGAACGAGCACGACATAGCCGATGAACATGACGTGGACCAGGTCGAAGCGTGAGACGAAATTGCGATGCCGCTTGAGCGCAATGTAATAGAAGAATACCAGCGGCAGTGTGAAGGCCAGCGCGACGATGGAAAAATATCCGCCCAGGTAGGCGCGGATCATGCCCAGGCCAAGGAGTGTCTGGTAGAAAAAAAATCCCGGAAACAGCAGCAAGAATGCAAGCTGAACGAGGCGCTGCTCGTGCTTTGTTCTTGACGAGCGCTGTGGACGCAGATTGATTGCTTGCATGATTCAAAGTCCGCTGTAAGGGTGCCAACACCAGCACGTTGCGTGCGCTATACCAACGCCGGCTTTCTCATGCGGCAAGCGCGTCGTTGATGGAAAATTTATACGCGAGATACAGATAAACCAGGTACAGCGCCGAGTACGACATGGTGTAATTCCACAGCATTTGCTTGAGCGTGACGGGCATGAGGAAGACCGCGATCGTCGTCACGAACAAGGCCACTTGCCACATCAGTTCCACCTTTTGTTTTCCGGCGACGAAAAACACGTAGCTGAGCGGGCTGGCGACGAAATTCATGAAGTACAGGGGCGCGAGGATGCGGGCGAACTCGCCCGCCTCGCGCCACGGTTGGCCGAAGATCCACGCGCACAAATCGGGTGCGAAGGCGAGGATCAGCAAGGCCGGTCCGCAGCCAAGCCAGACCAGCGCCTTGAACGTGCCGCGAAAGGCCTGCCTGCAATTGCCCAGTGTCTGGAACTGGTGCACCGACTCGCGCTTGAACACTTCGAGCACGGAGGCGGCGAGCAGCGATATCGGCGCGGTCAGCATCCGTTCGGTCAAGGCATACAGACCGGCGGCGGGCAAGCCGTACTTCACGCCGATCAGGAACAGGGGAAACTTGCCGGCGACGATATTGAGCAGGCCGGCCGGCAAAGAAAAGCGCCAGAACGATGCATGCTTGTGCAGGTAGTTGCGCTGCGCCAGCGTCGGCTTGATGCTGATGCGCGCGCGCGGCGGCGCCAGCAGGAGCATGCCGGCCGCCAGACCGCTGGCCAGTCCGATCACCTGTCCCAACAGCAGCGCATTGCCGCCGATGCCGGCGAGCAGCAGCGCGAGCTGGCCCAGCGCCACCGTGCCGGCGCCGCACACCTTGGCCAGCGCGGCTTTGCCAAAAGCATGCTTGGACGTGGCATAGGCCAGCACCGTCTGGGTGTACGCCGTCAGCCAGGCCGCCACGCCCAGCGTGAGCAGGGCGAACCAGCTCATGTCGCGCGCTTGCGGAAGGTCCCACAGGCGCGCCAGTAGCGCGCACAAGGTCAGGCCCACGGCCAGCACGGTCGATGCATAGGCCACCACGCCAAAACAGGTTTGCTGGTCCGCCGTGTCGTGATCGAGAATCATGGCGGCCTCCAGCCGCAAGGTGGCCACGGTGGCGGCAATGGCCACGATGCCCATCCAGACACTGAAGGCGCCCATGTCGGCGGGCGTGCACAAGCGCGTGATGAGCGGCGCGACCAGCAGCGGCAACGCTTGCGCGGCAACAGTGCCAGAGAGAACCGTGGCGGCATGTTTCCAGAAGACAGGCACGTTCGCGGTCATATGTAGTCTTTGCAGAAAATCTTTGGCTGCATCCCGGAGAGGGGCCCGGAGATGGATGTCGGAAGGTCAAGCTACTTGCTTGATTATCATGCTCCGCATGATGGGCGGATTGACCAACGTCAGTGTTCGCCCGCCGCCCCGCTTCCTTTGCGCACACTCAATGAGCCGGCGTGTGCGGTTGCTAGTGTCGCAGGGGGATATTCTTCCCCAGCGCGGCACAACCGATGAGGAAACGCCATGACCATGCCACGAATCACTTTCCAGGCACAGGGGCAGGTCGCCGACGACAGCTGGCATGCAGTGCTGATCTCGCTGCTGCGTGGCCTGGCCGCGATCGAAGTCGCCTGCGCGCACCTGCGCGCGGCCATGTACCCGGGTTTGCGCACGGTGGCCGATCCCGCGCTCTGGTTCCAGGGCTTTTCGTTCGTGACCGGTTTTGCGCACCACGCGGTGCTGGTGTTTTTCGTCATCAGCGGCTGGCTGGTCGGCGGCAGCCTGCTCGACAAATTCGGCCAGCGCGACGCCATCGCCAGCTACGCGATCGACCGCATCACGCGCCTGTGGACCGTCTTGCTACCCACTTTCGCACTGACGCTGCTGTTCGGCCTGGCCACTGGCGCCGTCAGCACCCAAGGCATCGTTTTTTCAAGCGCCAATCCGTACTCGGCACTGACCTTGTGCGCCAACCTGCTCGGCCTGCAGCACATCGCGCTGCCTGAATATGGCGGCAACTTCCCCCTGTGGAGCCTGGCCAACGAGACCTGGTACTACCTGATGTTCCCGCTGCTGGCAATGCTGTTCGGCGCGCGCCGGCGCACAGCGCGCCTGGCCTGTGGCGCGGCCTTGCTGCTGCTGGCCGCGGCGCTGCCGCTCGCGCTGATGAGCTACTTTGCCATCTGGCTGCTTGGCGTGGCGTTTTCGCGCATCACCATCAGCTGCGGGGCCGCCCTGCGCTGGTGCTGGTCGGCCTTGCTGCTCGCGATGTGGGCGTATTACCGCCTTACCGGCGACATGGATACGTTCGGGCTTGCCACCTTGCTCCCCGATATGCTGTGCAGCCTGGCCTTCCTGCTGCTGCTATCGAGCCTGCGCTTCAAGGCCGCCGCCACGTCGACGCTGCTGCGGCCGCTGACCCGCGCCGGCAACTTCCTCGCTGCATTTTCGTTCAGCCTGTACGTCTTGCATGTGCCCCTGATCGGCCTGCTGCAGCACTGGAGCGAAGCGCTCTGGGGCTTGCGCCAGTTCGCGCCAGCGCGGCCGCTGCACTTCATGTTTTACCTGGGCATGCTGGCCATCATCCTGGCGGCCTCTTACCTGTCGTACCAGCTGTTCGAATCGCAGACCGCCAGCGTGCGGCGCTGGCTCAAGCGCGCGCTGCTGCCCCTTCCGGCGCGCCCCATCGCGCCGGCGCCGCTGCCGACCGACTGACGGTGCCTGGCGCAGGTGCCCGGCACCGATGACAAACAAACACAATATTCCCGATTCCTTATGCAGCTTCAATAGCCCGGTCGATTATCTCGCTACAGTCAAGACTGGAATGTTTCAAAAGTCACAAGGAATTTCGGCCCTGGCGGATCAGCCAGACGATCGACCAACGCGTGCATGTTTCCGTCCAATGAAAACCCTGCTCAACCGCATTTACAGCGATTACCTGATGCCTTCGCGCCTGGCGCAGTACGAGCATTTGCTGCAGGCCGCCGCCGAGGCCGGCTACCGCCAGCAGTCGGTGCGCGACTTTTTGCTGCCGCCGCCCGCCGCCGGCCGCGCGCCGACGCTGGTGCACCGGCACGACATCGACAGCGACGTGCGCACCGCAGCGAAAATGTTCGCCATCGAAGCGCGTCACGGCATCACGGCCAGCTACTACTTTCGCCTCTCCACGCTCGACATTGGCCTGATGCGCGAGATCGAAGCGTACGGCAGCGAAGCGAGCTACCACTTTGAAGAAGTGGCCGACTTCGCCAAGCGCCACCACATCAAGGACCCGGACGAAGTGCGCGTGCGCTTTCCCCTGATTCGCGCCCAGTTCCGCCAGAACCTCGAACGCATCGAGGCAGCCCTGGCGCGCAAGCTATGCACCGTCGCCAGCCACGGCGACTTTGCCAACCGGCGCCTGAAAGTGGTCAACCAGGAAATCCTGGACGACCAGGCGTTCCGGGCCCGCTGCGGCATCGCCTGCGAAACCTACGACGCGGCCCTGATGTCGCAATTCGACCTGTACATCAGCGACCGCCCGTACCCGGCCTACTTTCACCCGATGGCGCCGCTCGCCGCTCTCGGGCGCTATCGCTGCATTTGCCTGCTGACCCATCCGGTGCAATGGGAAACCAACTGGCGCGAAAGCACCAGGTGCAATGTGCGCCGCCTGGTCGAAGACCTGGCCTGGTAACCCTTCTTTCAAAGGATCAGCGATCGTGAACATTCTCTTGATCAACCATTACGCCGGCTCGCTGCGCCACGGCATGGAATACCGCCCGTTTTATCTGGCGCGCGAATGGGTGCGGCTCGGGCACCAGGTGCGCATCATCGCCTCGTCCCAGTCGCACATCCGGGCCCTGGCGCCGCACCTGGACGGGCGCGCGCGGCTCGACGAAACCATCGACGGCGTGCAGTACCGCTGGATCGCCACCCCCGCCTATCGCGGCAATGGCGCTGCGCGCGTACTCAATATGTTCGCCTTCGTCAGCCAGCTGTACCGCCAGGGCCGCCAGTTGGCGCGCGAGTTCGACGCCGACGTCGTCATCGCTTCGTCCACCTATCCGCTCGACATCTGGCCGGCGCACCGCATCGCGCGCCTGTCCGGTGCGCGATTGCTGTTCGAACTGCACGACCTGTGGCCGCTCTCGCCCATGGAGTTGGGGGGCTATTCCAGCTGGCACCCGTTCATCATGCTGCTGCAGGCGGCCGAAAACTACGCCTGCCGCCACGCCGACGCCATCGTCTCGATCCTGCCCAAGGTGCGCGAGCACCTCGAAGCGCACGGCATGGCGCCGCACAAGCTGCATATTGTGCCCAATGGCGCCGATCCGGCCGAGTGGCTGGGCGTTGCCGACCAGCTGCCTGGCTTGGCCGGCGCGCGCCTTGCCGCGCTGCGGCGCCAGGGCAAATTCATTGTCGGCTATGCCGGCACCCACGGCGTGGCCAATGCGCTCGACACGCTGCTGGCGGCCGCCAGCGTGGTGGGCGACGAACGGTTCGCCTTTGTGCTGGTGGGCGGCGGCCCCGAAAAGGCGCGCCTGCAAGCAATCGCCGCCGAGCGCAAGCTGAGCAACGTGCATTTCTTCGATCCGGTGCCCAAGCAGCAGGTGCCGGCCCTGCTGGAATGCTTCGACGTCGCCTATATCGGCTGGCAGCGCCAGCGCCTGTACCGTTTTGGCATCGCGCCCAACAAGCTGATCGACTACATGATGGCCGGCTGCGCCATCCTCCATTCGGTCGAGGCTGGCAACGACCCGGTACTTGAAGCCGGCTGCGGCCTGACCGTCGCCCCGCAAGACCCGGCAGCGGTCGCGCGCGGCCTGCTGGCCCTGTTCATGCTGAGCCCGGACGAACGGGCCGCGCTCGGCCAGCGCGGACGCGCCTTCGCCATGGCTAACCTGAGCTATCCGGTGCTCGGGCGCCGCTTCCTGCAAGCTTGCGCCTGAACCGGCGCTCACCATCAAGGACATACCATGCTTGACGACAATATCAAAAACAGCGCGCCGCCGGCCTTTTTGCCGTTCGCGCTGCCCGACATCGGCGACGAGGAAATTGCCGCCGTCGTCGAGTGCCTGCGCTCGGGCTGGGTCACCACCGGCCCCAAGACACGCCAGTTCGAGCAAGACTTCGCCGCCTACCTGGGCGGCGGGGTTGAAACCATCTCGGTCAACTCGGCCACCGCCGGCTTGCACCTGGCGCTCGAAGCGCTCGGCATCGGGCCCGGGGACGAAGTGATCGTGCCCACCCTCACCTTCACGGCCACCGCCGAAGTGGTGCGCTACCTGGGCGCCACGCCCGTGTTCGTGGACGCCGACCCGGACACGCTCAGCGTCGACTTGCGCGCCGTGGAAGCTGCCATCGGCCCGCACACGCGCGCCATCTTGCCGGTCCATTATGCGGGTCTGGCGTGCGACATGGACGGCTTGCTCGAATTGGCTTCCACCTACGGCCTGAAAGTGGTGGAAGACGCGGCGCACGCCTTTCCCACGCTGTACAAGGGCAAGCTGGTGGGCACGCTGGGCAGCGACGTGACCGTGTTCAGCTTTTACGCCAACAAGACCATGACCACCGGCGAAGGCGGCATGGTCGTCACGCGCGACGCCGCGCTGGCCGCGCGCATTCGCGTCATGCGCATCCACGGCATCAGCCAGGATGCGTTCGCGCGCTACACCTCGCGCACGCCGGCCTGGTTTTACGAAGTGGTCGCGGCCGGCTTCAAGTACAACCTGACCGACCTGGCCTCGGCCATGGGCATCGCCCAACTGCGCAAGATTGACGCCTTCCTGCGCCGCCGCGTGCTGCTGGCGGCGCGCTACAACGAGGCGCTGCGCGAGCTGCCGCTGCGCCTGCCGGCCACGGGCAGCGGCGACAGCAGCCACGCCTGGCACCTGTACGTGGTGCGCCTGCTTGACGAGGCGCCGATCGGGCGCGATGAACTGATCAGCAAGCTGTCCGAACGGGGCATCGGCACCAGCGTCCACTTCATTCCGCTGCACCGCCAGCCCATCTGGCGCGACAGCTGCCGCCTGCGCCCGGAGCAGTTCCCCGTGGCCGAGGCGGCCTTCCAGAGCATGTTGTCGTTACCGCTGTACACCAAAATGAGCGATGCCGACCAGCAGCGCACGATCGATCACCTGAGGGAGTTACTGTCATGACTAAGCGCATCTTCGATTTTACCGCCGCCCTGGTTGGCTTGCTGCTGCTGTCGCCACTGTTTTTGCTGGTCGGCATCTGGATCAAGCTCGATTCGCGCGGGCCGGTGTTCTTTCGCCAGCCGCGGGTGGGCAAGGACGGCGTCATGTTCGACATCGTCAAGTTCCGTACCATGTTCGACGAAGCGCACGACGGCCTGCTGACCATCGGCCACGACCGCCGCATCACGCCGGCCGGGCGTTTCCTGCGCCGTCACAAGCTCGATGAATTTCCGCAGCTGTTCAACGTCATCGCCGGCACCATGAGCCTGGTCGGACCGCGTCCCGAAGTACCGCGCTATGTCGACTGCTATCCGCCCGAGGTGCGCTCGGTGGTGCTGTCGGTGGCGCCCGGCATTACCGACTGGGCCTCGATCTATTACAAGGAAGAGAACTCGCTGCTGAGCCGCTCGTCGAATCCTGAAGCAGCCTACCTCGAGACCATCCTGCCGGCCAAGCTCAAGTACAACCTGCGCTATGTGCACGAGCGCAGCTTCTGGAATGATGTGCGCATCATTTTCACCACGCTGGCCACGCTGGTGCGCTGATGAGCCGAAAGACCTTGCCATGACGGCGTGGCGGGCACTGGTGCAGCTGGGCGATCTGGCGCTCACGCTGCCGGCCGGGGCGGCCATCGGCGCCTGGCTGCTGGCCTGGCGCGCGCAGCGCCCGGCCGCCGCGTGGGCCTTGCTGTTCGCTTTGGGCATTGGTTTGGTGGGTGCGAGCAAGATCGCCTATCTGGCCTGGGGCGCCGGCTGGCCGGTACTATCGTTCAAGGCGCCGAGCGGGCACGCGGCGGGCGTGGCGGCCGTGTTCCCGATGCTGTTTTACCTGCTGCTGTACGGCGCCGGCGCGCGCCTGCGCACGGCCGGCGCCGTAGCCGGACTGGCCTTGGGCGCGCTGGTGGCCGTGCTGCTGGTCTTGAGGCAGGAGCACAGCGCCGCCGAAGCGCTGGCCGGCTGGATCACCGGCGCCCTGGTCAGCGTGACGGCCATCGTCGCGTCCGGGCCGCTGCCGCCGGCGCGTCCGCTGGCCGCCCTGGTCTGGTTCGCGCTGGTGTTCGCCGGCTCCGCCTGGCTGATGCAATCGGCCCACGTGGGTTACTGGATGCTCGGCGCCGCGCGGGTGCTGTCGGGCAACACCCAGCTGTTCCCCCTCGGTCTCGACTAAGCGGATGCTTGCATGGACGCCGCCGCCCTGCCTCGTTTGCGCCTGCGCTTGCGCCTGCTTTCTGAAAAAGAGCGCGGCAACGATTCCTGGCACCTCATCCTGATCGCGGCCGTGCGCGGCCTGGCCGCGCTGCAGGTCGCCGCTGCGCACCTGCGCTCCGAATTTTTCCCCAGCTTGCGCAGCCTGGACCATCCGGCACTGTGGTATCAGGCATTGTTATTTTTTACCGGCTTTGCGCACCAGGCGGCGCTGGTGTTTTTCCTGATCAGCGGCTACCTGGTCGGCGGCAGCCTGCTCGACAAACTGGACCAGCCGGATGCCCTGAAGCTGTACGCGATAGACCGCATCACGCGCCTGTGGACGGTGCTCATTCCCGCCTTCGTGCTGATCCTCGCCTTTGGCATCGTCACCGGCACGCTGGCGGCGCGCCACGCCGATTTTGCGCCCGCCAATCCCTATTCGGTGGCCGCGTTCGCCGGCAACCTGGCCGGTTTGCAAACCATCAGCGTGCCCCCGTTCGGCAATAATGCACCCTTGTGGAGCCTGTCCTACACGAGCTGGTATTACCTGCTGTTCCCGCTGCTGGTGCTGTGCGTGCGGCCCGGGCGCGCCGGCAAGCGCCTGCTGCCGGGCGCGCTGCTGCTGCTCGCCGCGCTGTGGCTGCCCTCGCCCATCGTGCTGTACTTTTCCCTCTGGCTGCTGGGCGCGGGGTTTTCGCGCGTGCGCCTGGAATGCACGGCCCTGACCCGGGTCGTCCTGCTGGCGGCGCTGGGAACGCTGTGCGTCACTGGCCGGCTCACGGGAAGCAATGAGGGCTTGAGCACGGCATCTTACCCATCCTGTCTGCTGCTCAGCGTGCTGTTCCTGCTGTTCCTGTCCAGCACCGTGATCAAGCCCAATCCGGATGCGCGCTTGCTTGCACCGCTGCGCGCCGCGGCACATTGCTTCTCGCGTTTTTCGTTCACGCTGTATGTGGTGCATCTTCCCGTGCTGGGCATGCTCGGCTGGCTGGGCGTGCACCTGTTTGACAAGCGCCAGCTGGCCCCCGACAGCCCGGCCAACCTGGGCATGTACTGCGCGATGCTGGCCATGATGGTGCTGTTTGCTTACGGCTTTTACCGGCTGTTCGAGGCGCGCACCTGTCAGGGTCGGCGCTGGCTGAAGGGCATGCTGTCCAGTACGCCGCTACCGAACCGGCGCGCGGCAGTGGAACGCTAGCGCGAGGCCGGCTGGCCGCTTTGGACTGATCATCTAGCGCTGGTAAGCTTTAGTGCTGGTAAGCGCCGATATCGAAGCCGGTGGCCGCATTGCGCGGCTTGCCGTCAAAGTCGAGCGCCGGTGCATAAGTCGCGCTTGCCTTGCCGATTGCCGGCGAGGCGCCGGTCAGATGCAGATCCGGCGTGCCCGTGCGCGTATAGCGCGCAAAGCCGGGCGGCGCGCCAACATCCTTGGCCGCCACCAGGCCATTGTTCAGGCGGTAGTTATAGGCGGGGTTTCCATACACTAAATTATTGCTGTAGCGGTTTGCCTTGCCGGTGGCGCCCTGCTCCGAAATGCCCATCACATTGTCGTACACGATGTTGTTGACCACGACAGTGTGATTGTTGCCGCCGGACGTAAAGTAAAAGTCGCCGCCGCCGACAATGATGCCGGTATGCGATGACGTCACTGTATTGTTGGCGATGATCACATTGTTCGCGTCGTGCCACAGGTGGATTGCCCCTTCCGCCACGCGATACACCACGTTGTTGGCGACCCTGCCCGATGTCGAAAGGTAAATGCCATGGATAAAGCGGCATCCGAGCGGACCGATATCGTGCACCAGGTTGCCGATGACCTCGCTGTCGACGCCGCGGTAATAGCTGTCTACGCCGATCGCCGAGCCACCGGCGCCGGTGCAGGGAACGGTTTTGGCGATGTGGTGGATCCAGTTATGCTTGATCAGGTCGAACGAGCCGCCGTTGTAAATGCCGTGCAGCCAGTGGACCCCGCCCTGCGGTGCGCTGCCATCGATCTGAAAGCCGACGATATCGACATAGCTGCCGCGGTTGTCCCAGGCGGTGTCGTTGACCGACACGGCCGGCGGCACGATACGCGCCCCCCACTTGGTGCTTGACACAAAGGCGATGCGCGCATCGGCGGTGCCGCTAACGGTGGTTTTAAAGCCGCCGGCATACGTGCCCCGCGCAACGTACACCGTTGTGCCCGGCAACGCTGCGCGCGCGGCCCGGGCGATGCTCTGGAACGGCGCTTCGATCGTGCCGGGATTGTTGTCCCAGCCATTTGGGGCGACATAATAATTGGTGAAACTGGTGAAATTGGTGAAATTGGAGGCTTTGGCGGCCGGGCTGCGCGGCGGCTCGTCCAGCCCGCGCGAGGCCGGCGCATCAATCCTGTGCGGCATGGCCGCCTCGATGTTCGCGCACAGCAGTTCGTTCTCGGCGCGCTGGCCGGCCGTCGCGACGCACAGGCCCAGCAAACAGGTGCAGGCAGCCAGACACACGTCAGGTTACCTCTTGTTGCCATCCAGATTGCGCGGTTTGCGTGCTCAATCTTCGTGGCCCAGTTGCGGCACGTGGCCGTACTGGAAATGGTAGGTGTAGCCCCCCAGCCGCAGCGGCGTGTCGTTGAACACCACGCCTTGCGGAGAAATGCCGGCGTGGTTCAGGCGCTTGACCGATTCGGTGATCTCGCCTTCGGTCGTCACGCCCGCGCGCGCCAAAATAAACACCGCGCCCACGTGCGCACCAATGATCAAGACGTCGGACACGGCCAGGATAGGCGGCGGATCGATCACCACCACGTCGTACTGGTCGCTCACGGCGTCGAGCAAATTGGCAAAATTGAGATGTTGCAGGAACTCGGCGCGGTTCGGCGGCAGTGCTCCGGTGGGAATGAAGTCCAGGTTTTCCAGCACGCGCCGATGGATGATGTGTTCGAGTGGCATGGAACCGGAGATACCCTTGGTCAAGCCCTGTTCGCGGCTGACGCCAAAATAGCGGTGCAAGTGGCCGTTGCGCAAGTCGGCGTCGATCAATAGCACGCGCTTGCCGCTGGCGGCCAGCACGGCGGCAAAATTGGCCGACAAGAACGACTTGCCCATATCGCGCCCGGGCCCGGCGAACATCACGATATTGTTTTTCAGGTGCGGCATGGCGAACATCAGCGCCGCGCGGAAGCTGCGCAAGCTTTCGATGGCGATATCCTCGGGAAAGGCTTGCGCCAGCAGCGGCAGGTAGCCCGGGGTATTGCGCGCCTTGCGCAGCAAGCGGTCCTGGTTGCTGCTGTGCGGAATGCTGGCGTACACGACGCGCGCGCCCAGCAAGCGTTCGATGCGTTGCGGATCGTCAATGCCGCCGCTCAAAGCCTTGCGGGAAAACGCGATCAGCGTGCCCAGGAACATGCCCGTCACCGCCGCCAGCACGACAATGAGCGGGCGATTCGGTTTCAGCGCTTGTTCGGGCGCCATGGGCGCGTCGATCAAGCGCACATTGCTCACGCGTCCCACGGAAATGAGGCGCAGTTGTTGCGCGGTATTTGACAGTGCCGTATACAAGTCGGTATTGACCTTGATTTCGCGCACCAGGCGCGCCTCGTCCTGCTCGAGCACGGGCAGCGTCTTGATGCGCTTGGCCACGCTGTCAATTTCGGCGTCCACTTCGCGCCGCTGGCGGTCCAGGCCAATGACGATGGGATGGTCTTCGGTAAAGCGCGTCAGCAGCTCGGTCTTTTTCTGGTTCAGGTCGAAGCGCCGGGTTTGCGCCGACGCCGCTTGTTGCAGGCTCATGCGGGCTTCCTCGCGCATGTCGATGGTGCCGTGGCTGTTGCGAAAGTTATTGTATTTCTCTTCCGATTGCTCGAGCTGGCGTTTGAGCGCCGGCAGCTGTTCATTGAGGAAAGCGAGCGACTTTTCCGCTTCCTCGGTCTTGCGGGCCAGGTTCTGGCGCATGTATTCACGCCCGATTTCGCTCAGCAGGCTGTTGATGCGCTGCGCATCGTCGCCTTGCAGCCGCACTTCGATGATGCCCGACTGCTTGCCCTGCTCGGTGATGACCATCGCCGTCTGGATCCGTTCGATGGTGCCCAGGCGCGAGCTGCGCTTGAGCGTGAACTGGGCGCCGCTGCGCGCGTCGAGCCGGTCGATGCGCAATTCAATGTTGCCCCCGCGCGCGGCGGCCTTGAGCGTGGTGCCGACAATGCCCTCGTAGATCACTGGCAGCCCCGCGCCGCCCAGCAAATAGCGCCCGTCGCCGCGCGCGGTGATGGTAAATTCGCGGTTCAGCCATGCCTCGGGAATGTCGAACACCGACACGTCTGCCCGTTCCGGTCCCCACACGTAACCGCCATAGCCAAAAATGCCGGGTTCGGACAACTCGGTGGCGTTACGGTTGGCAAACCAAAAGCCCACCACGGGAAAATAGCGCGGACGCACGTCGACGAATAGCTGCAAGTTGTCGACCGCATGCGAAATGACCATGCGCGAGCGCAGCAGTTCCATCTCGGCGATCGCCGCCTTTTTGGTCTCGAACAGCGACGACACTTCGGACAAAATGTTTTTCGACGCGTTCGGGCTTTCCTCTTCAACGTGGATCATCAGGTTCGCTTCGTACACGGGACTGGCGATGAGCGCATACACGATCGCCATGGCGGTGAGCAGCAGCGTGACGGTGCCGATCAGCCAGCGGCTGTCGTACAGGATATTGAAGTAGCCCTTGAGGTCGATATCATGCCCGTCACGCTCGACATCTTGCTGGTGTCCCGCCAGCGGCATTTGCAGCATCGGCACATTGTGCTGGATGTTCGACAGTTGGTGCGGTTCGCCAGGGTGGTTCATGTCAGTTCCTTGGGTTTCAGGGACGCGAAACGCCGATTGCCTGCGACAGGGCGCCGGGAAAAATCATTGAGAGATTGCGTTGCCAGTTGGCCAGTGGCGAGGCGGCCACGTAGACCAGGTCCTTGGGATGCAGCTCGAACGCTTCGGCCATGGCCAGCGCCCCGCTGCGGCGCGCGTCGAGCTGGTACACGTGGGTGCCGTCGATGCCCTTGCGCACCACATACACCTGGCGCGCGTCGCCCGTTATCGGACTGATGCCGCCCGATTCGCCCAGCGCTTCATTGAGCGTCAGGCGCCCGTTGTGCATCGTGAGCGCCTTGGGGGTGACCACTTCGCCCGAGACGAACACCTTGCTTTCCTCGCGCGAATGAACCCGCACCACGTCGCCGTGGGCCAGCAAAATGTTGCCCGGATTGATGCCCTTGGCCACCAGCGCGCGCAGGTCGATCATGTAGCGCACGTCGCCGCGGTCGAGCGCAATGCGGCTCTGGTCGGCCGTGGGCAGCATGCCGCCGGCGCGGTTGAGCGCTTCCATCAGCGTCATGGGAATGTCGTTGATGGCTTGCAGCCCGGCACTCTTGACTTCGCCGTCGAGGTAGACGCGCTTGCTGCGGTAAGCCTGCACCCGCAGCGTGACGTTGGGCTCGGCGATGTACTTGGCCAGGCGCTTGGTCAGCAGGCTGCGCGCCTGCTCCTCGGTCAGCCCGGCCAGCGTGAGCACGCCAGCGAACGGGAACTGCACGCGCCCTTCGTGGTCTACTACAAAGCCGGGCGCCGGCGCCGACGGGGTGGAGGTGTCGGCCATGTTGGCGCCGGCGGCGGCGCCCTGCCCGGCCAGTTCGGGGTGGTCCCACACCACGATCGACAACACGTCGCCGCGGTCGATGGTGTAGGGCGGCGGATCGCCCACCATCAGGTGCTTGATGTTCTGGTTGATGCGCTTTTCGCGCTGTAGCTGGTCGGCCTTGATCAGCTCCTCGGTAATTTGCTCCGTGGCCGGGCCGCCGACATTCTCGGACACCCCGGACCTGCCGCCCACGACATGGCTGGCGCACCCGGCCAGACCGGCAAGAACGGCGCACAAGGCCAGGGCGGCGCCCTGTGTACATAGATGACGCGAAAAAGTTTTCATGATGGTTGCCAATCTAAACACTGTCTGATCCAGAGTAAGGGACGCCCACCGGCTCGGCTTTGCCGCATATCAAATGGGGAACGTGCCGAACGGGACCGCTATTACCGGCATGGCGATGGCAAGCAAGGGAGGGTTGTAGCGAGCTCAGGCATAGCTGTGCTCTTTGCGTTTAGTCAAGCTCGGTGCTGCGGACGATTGCCCGCTAGCGCACTTCTTCCATCAGCTTGAGCGCTTCGTCGAAGCGCCACACGCGGCGAATGTCGATCACATCGTATTTTTGCGCGATGGCCGGCGGGAACGGCGAGTAGCGCGCGTTGACGCGCACAATGCGGCGCACTGCCTCGTCCATGTCGGCGCGTCCGCTCGAAGTGATAATCGTCACCTCTTCCACCGAGCCGTCGCTGCGAACGGCAACGCTGACCAGGGGATCTTTCTTTTCCTCGTCAACCCAGTTGCGCGAAACGTTCACGGAAGCATTGCGCTCGATTTTCTGGCGCCAGCTTTCCACGTACATGCGCAGTGGCAAATCGCGTTCATTGGCGCCGACCGCAACGCGCCGTCCATCGCGCGACCGCGGCCCGGGAGGATCGCCGCTCAGCACGTCGATGCCCTTGACCAGGTCGCGCGCGCGATTAGCCAGGTCGCTGCCCAGCATGTTGCGGGGAATCTGACCGGTCGCGCCTGAACCGCCGAGTCCGGCATTGCGGCCGCCGGTGCCGGCGCTGCCAGGCTGCAACGCGTCGCGGTCGCGCCCTGCCGACTGCGCAGCCTGCCGCTCGGCGCGTTCGCGCTCGCCGCGTTGTTGTTCCCGTTTCTGCTGTTCGGCACGTTGTTGTTCGAGCTGTTGCTGTGCGTTCTTTTGCTGTTCGAGCTGTTGCTGTGCGAGCTTTTGCTGTTCGATCTTTTGCTGAGCAATTTTTTGCTGTTCGATCTTCTGCTGTTCGATCTTCTGCTGTTCTATCTTCTGCTGCTCCGCATGCAACTGTTCCGCTTTCTGCTGTTCGACCCGTTGCTGTTCAAGCTTTTGCTGCTCTGCACGCAGTTGCTCCGTTTTCTGCCGCTCCACACGCAGCAGTTCGTTCTGTTGTTGCTCGACGCGCTGCTGTTCCAGTTTTTGCTGTTCAACGCGTAACTGCTCGGCTCTCTGCAGTTCGGCTCTCTGCTGTTCGGCTCTCTGCTGCTCGCTCTTCTGCTGCGCGGCCTTCTGTTGCTCCTGCTTGAGCTGTTGCTCCTTCTGCTCGCTTTGCTGCTGCGCCAGTTGCTGCGCCTCAAGCAACTTGCGGGCATCCTGCTCCATGGCCGCCTGGCGCTTCTCCAGTTGCGCCGCCTGCGCGGCCGACTCCGCCGCCGCCACCCGTGCTAGCTCCTCGGCCAGCCTGGCCGCTTTCGCATCTTCTTCCGCCTTGGTGCGTCCCGCCTGCGCGGCCTCGGCTTTCAGGTCGGCGGCGCTTTGGGCGTCGCCATCGTCGTCGCCCAGTTGCGCATCTTTGATATCGACGGTTTTTTGCTCTGCTTCCTCAGGCCGTACGAGCGGGACCGTAAATTCATTCAAGGTCGCGTCCTGCGCAATGACCTTGGTCGCTGCCTGCAGCATATCGTGCGCCGGCAACGGCGGGCTGATGCGGCGCGCGCGACGCGGCGCATCTTTCCTGACCTTGGGCCTGGCCTTGGCCGGTGGTGCCGGTGGTGCTGGCAGCGGCTCGGCGGCCGGCACCGGATCAACCAGCCGCATGCCTGCCACCGGCGCGGTCGCGGCTGGCGACGCTGGCGGCGCTGGCGGGGAATCGGGTAGCGCGGGCGGCGACGGTTCGGGCGGCATGGGAGCGGGCACGGGCTCGGTTGCGGCAATACGCACTGTTAAAGATGAAGGTGGCGCCGTCGCGCCCGACATCCCCATGCCCGGCACGCCGAACTGCAGTAGCAGCACAATTGCGTGCAACAGCAGCGACGCCAGCAAGCCGCCCAAAAGGCGGCGGTCGGCGCGGTCGGCCGCGTCCGGCGGCGACGCGCCCAATGTCATGCGGCCGTCTCCTTGCGCTGGCCTGCCGGTGTCACCATTGCTGCCTTATGAGTTGAGGGTAAGCTTGTGAATTCTAAGCGAAAAGATAGCGTACGGTTGACTTTATCGTTGATGTGAATACAGCAATGAAAAAGTGCGCGCCGCGCGATGGCAAACGCGCCGGGGCGATTGTTTTGAATCAAGACCAGCAAACGGGCCGCCTTTAGTATGGATTGAACTCCACCCATGCATGCAGGCTTCCCATGTCCGCTCCCACGGCGTGCGGCTCGGCTCCCGAGTTCGCCACCAAGCAATTTCGCCAGGCCCTGTCCCAGTTCGCCACCGGCGTTACCGTCATCACCGCCCGTCAGGCCGACGGCGAGCCGATCGGGGTCACCAGCAATTCCTTCAATGCCGTCTCGTTCGAGCCGCCGCTGGTGCTGTGGAGCCTGGCGCACGCGGCCGGCAGCATGGCCGGCATTGCCGCCGGCGACGGTTACGTCGTCAACGTACTCGCCGGCGACCAGATCGATCTGGCGCAACGCTTTGCTCTTGCCGACCCTGGCCTTTTCGGGGCGCTGCCGTTCGCGCTGTCGCGCCGCGGCCTGCCCATCTTGCCCGGCTGCGTGGCGTGGTTCGAATGCCGCCACCGCAGCCGCTACACCGAAGCCGAGCACGTCATTTTTGTCGGCGAGGTCGAATCCTGCCACTCCCATCCGCAACGCACGCTCGGCTTTCACCGCGGCCGCTTCATCGCCCTCTGAGATTCGAACCACGCCATCTGCCCACCTCTACGAACGGATGCGATCATGCCCACCAATGCGCTAACTTTCCTCAACCACGCATGTTTTCACATCGCCAACGACAGCACCTTGCTGCTGGTCGATCCATGGCTGGAGGGCGCGGTATTCCACCATGGCTGGACCCTGCTCGACAATGCCACCTCGAACGCCGCCCTGGTGCGCGACCTGAACACGCGCAAGCTGAACACTTATATCTGGTTCTCAAACGAACATCCGGATCACTTTTCCGTCTCCTTTCTCAAAAAGCTCAAGCAAGACTACGCCGGCAAGGCCACCATCCTGTATCAAAGCACCAAGGACAAGCGCGTACTCGCCTTTCTCAAAAAAAATGGTTTTGACGCCATCGAATGCGCACCCGGCGCTGTCATGAAACTTGACGCCAGCATGGACATCACGGTCTTTCCCTACTCCGACGGCAACTCGTTTTGCCTGATCCGTTCGGGCGGACGCACCGTGCTCAACGTGAACGATTGCGCGCTCGCCAGCGCTGGCGCCTGCCGCGCCGTCAAGAGCGCCATCGCGCCGCTGGCGCCGCAAATCGACTTTCTGTTTACCCAGTTCGGTTACGCCAACTGGGTCGGCAACCCATTCGAGCCGGGCCTGCGACGGCGCGCCGCAGCCGACCGGCGCACGCGCATCAGCTTGCAAATGGCGTGCTTTAAGCCGGCGCTGACAATCCCTTTTGCCTCCTTCGTCGCCTTTTCCAGCATCGAAAACAGTTACCTGAACGACTATCAAAATTCGGCCTACACCATCCGCCAATGGTCGAGCCTGTCGGCCTCAACCGAGACCGTGCGCTTCATGAAGCCGCGCGACGTGCTCGACCTCGACAGCGCAACCCCGGCCAGCACCGTGCGCATGAGCCAGGCCGCCGTCGACCATTGGGAAAGCTTGGGCGACGCCCCGCGCGAAGTACTCCCGGCCGAGCCGCAGGCCAGCGTGGCCGACGTCGCCGGCGCCTTTGCCAGGCACCACGCTGCCGTATGCGCCAACCTGCCCGGCTTGCCATGGCTGCTGGAAAAACTCGGCCTGATCAAGCCGCTCACCATGTACATTCCCGACATCGCCCTCACCGCCCGCTTTTCCTACATCAACGGCTATCAGCAGGTGCCAATCGGCACCTCGTTCGATATCTCCATGAGTTCGCCAAGCGCGGTCTTCCTGTTCAGCAATGAATACGGTTTCAGCACCACCTTCATCAACGGCCGCTTCCGCACTGCCAGTCCGGATGCACTGCAGCGTTTCGGCCGCTTTTTCATGCCGCAAAACCTGGGCCGCCAAGGCTACGGCATGCGCCACCCTTTCGCCACGGCCGGTCATTTGGCCGGCAACGTCCTTGGCCGCCTGCGCGCCAGTGCTTGAATGGTCGTGCAGTGCCCAAAAACCGGTAAAATTGGCGCCATGTGCGCAAACTATACCCCCAGCAAACGCGAAGCGTTCAGCCACCATTACGGGCTCGATCGCGGCATTTTCGACCATCCCGCCGAATCGTTTCCCGGCTATCTCGCGCCTGTCCTGCGCGAGTCGCGCGAGGTGGCAGGCAGCATGGAATGCATCCCGGCCGTGTTCGGCATGGTGCCGCACTGGGCCGAGATGAAGCTGTCGCGCCAGACCTACAATGCGCGCACCGAAACGGTGGCCACCAAGCCATCGTTTCGCAACGCATGGAAGCGCAATCAATTTTGCATTGTTCCTGCTGAAAATTTTTACGAACCTAATTATGAATCGGGCAAGCCGGTACGCTGGCGCATCGCCCACGCCGACGCGCGGCCGCTGAGCATTGCCGGGATCTGGGAGTGGAAGGCCAACGGGCCGGGCGACTTGCCGGTGCTATCGTTTTCGATGCTGACGATCAACGCGGACGGCCATTCCTTGATGAGCCAGTTTCACAAGCCGGGTGACGAGAAGCGCATGCTCGTGCTGTTGGAACCTGATCAGTACCAGGGCTGGCTGGAAGGGGCGCTGGTGAATGACCCGGCGGTCTACGCGCCTTATCCCGCAGAGCGGCTGATTGCCGTGGCCGACCCGATGCCGCCGCGCGGCAAGGTGAAAGATGCGCAACCGTCGCTGGATCTGAAGGCTGCATAAGGGGCCAAACCAACGGCGAGCAAAGCTGCTGCATGGCGTGTTGTCCTACAACGCGCCCTCTCCTGCGCCTATTCCGCCGATGTTTCCTCTGGCCTACTATGGATGCTCTTATTCAAAGAGGTCCACCATGTCAAACCATGAGCAATCGATTGGCGCAGAAAACAATCAACCGGTTGACGGTATCGCGGGCAGCAATCCTGGCACCCAGCAGCCGAGCGGCGCGCACGTGGATGCCGGCAACGCCGGTGCAGATGCCGGGCAGTGCCGGGAAATCGCCCCCGAGTCGCCACGCGGCCAGAATGGCGTCGGCGCTGTCCGGCCCTCCGGCATTACCGGCGTGATGGGTTCGGTCAAGCGCGCCCGCCATATGCTCGCCGGCCAGGTCGACCATATCGGCTGGGCAAGTCACTACAACGGTTCGCTGTCGCGCGCTGGCCAGCGCATCAGCGTCAAGGTCGGCTGCGGCTCGCCAGGCGCACGCGCCGCCTGAAGATTAATTAACTGTCGACCGTCATCTGGTAGGTGACGCGCTCGGCTTCTTCCTCGCGCGCGAGCGCAATTTCGCGCATCACGGCGCCCACATCGGCCGGCACATCGGGCAGCGCGACGATGCCCGTCAAGGGCGTCTCGGGCGTCAGCAAACCCGCCTCGTACAAATGCCATATCTCCTTGCCGTACTGGCTGGCTGCCAGTTCCGGCACCGTGGCCGAGAAGAACGTTGCCAGATTCGTTACATCGCGATCCAGCATCGACGCGGCAACGCTGCTGCCGGCCGCATCGATAGCCTGCGGCAAGTCGATGATGACCGGCCCTTCCGCATCCACCAAAATATTGTATTCGGACAAGTCACCGTGGATGACTCCGGCGCACAGCATCAGCACCACCTGGCGCAGCAAGGCTTTGTGATACGCCAGCGCCAGTTCGCGCGTCAATTCGACGTCGTTCAGGCGCGGCGCGGCATTGCCGTCGGCCCCGGTCACCAGTTCCATCAGTAGCACACCCTCAAAGCAGACGAAAGGCGTCGGCACGCGCACGCCCGCCGCCGCCAGCCGGTACAAGGCTTCGACTTCCGCGTTTTGCCACACCTCCTCGGCCATCTTGCGTCCGTATTTGGTGCCCTTCTCCATCGCCCGCGCCTGGCGGCTGTTCTTCACGCGCCGCCCTTCCTGGTAAGCGACCGCCTGGTGAAAGCTGCGCTTGTCCGCTTCCTTGTAGACCTTGGCGCAGCGGATATCGTCGCCGCAGCGCACGACATAGACGGTCGCTTCCTTGCCGCTCATCAGTTGACGCATGACCTCATCGATCAAGCCTTCTTCGACCAGCGGGACAATTCGTTTAGGGGTTTTCAATGGGGGGAACTCAGTTGATGAATAGCACGAGCCGAAGTGTATGAGAAAAGCACCCGATTGGCAATCGAGTTCATTGTATAAATGTTAATATAGACACCATTCCAACCGAGCGCAGCAGCTATCCCATGACCTCACTTTACTACCGCCCTTCCGGCCGTTTTTCGCCCACGCTCTTGCCGCGCCTTGTCGTGACGTCGCTGGTGGCCGTGCTGTTCGCATGGCTGTACGCGTATGGCGCGCTGCATTTTCACGCGATCATCCGGTTTTTTGCGCCGCTAATATTTACCGTGATTATGATCGGCTCCGGCGTGTTCCGCTGCAAACAAGCGGACGTGCGCAATCCCGTGCTGATGTTTTGCCTGGCCTTATTGCTGACCATGTTTGCATGGTACTGCCACTGGGCGTTCTGGGCCGCACTGTCCGCGCCGGTCGGAAAAGATGCATGGCAAAGCGCCATGGATTACCTGGGCAACCCGGCAGCCTTGTTCGCCGTCGCGAGCGCGCCGCAGCGCTGGACGGGCGCCAACCTCGCCGGCGCCATCGCCGAATTTGCCATGTTCGTCATCTTGCCGGCCTTTATGGCCCGCAGTGCGGCGCGCGAGCCGTTCTGCGAAACCAGCAAGACGTGGGTCAAGGAAGAAAAACCAGCGGGCCGCTTTGGCCCGATTGCCGACGCCGACACGGCGCAGTTTATCCGTGCGCTGGAAGCCGATCCGGATCGCTTTCTGGAGTTACTGCCGCCGTATTCGACCGGGACGGCGCACTACACCAGCCTGGGCATCTATTTGGCGCCAGGCGGCAAGGATGCATGGCTCACGATCCGCAAAGAAAAAGTGAAATTTGTCGATGGCAAGCCAAACAACACCTGGAAGGAAATGGTGACGCATGTGCGCATTTCCCCGGCGAGCGCGCAGCAGGCCCGAATTGCCGGCGCCGTCGAAGTGGACAACGTTCAGGAAGCGCCGACCCCGGTTGAACTGGAAGCAGCACTGGCCGCCATGCAAGCCGGCCAGTTTGAAAAGGCGCTGGCAGGGGCAAGCGGTTTCACGGGCGCTGCCGATATTGCGCTGCGTACCGACGCCAACCGCCTGTGCGCGATCAGCTGCTCGCAGCTTGCCAAGTGGCCGCAGGCCGCCGCCTATTTTGAAGCGGTGTTCGCCACCGAGCGCAGTGCGCACAACGCCTTGCAGGTAGCAACGAGCACAGTCATGGCGGGCGCGCTGGCACAAGGCGAGCGATGGTTTGCAACGGCCAAAGCGGTCAATGAAGAGACGGGTGACGTGAGTTCCATCCTCCTGCATACCAACTTCATCAGCGCACTGAAACAAGCAGGCTTTATGACCGCGGCGCTGCCCTACATGGAATGGGTGAAGCAAGTGTATGAAGCGGCCCACAGCACCGACGCAACCTTCCTGACGCTGCGCGGCGTGCCGTTCTTCGAATCGTTCCTGGACCAGAGCGCGCCGGTGGTGGATGCGGCCATGAGTGGCGCGCAGGCTAACGCGTGGTATGCGTCCATGCTGGCGCATATCGACCAGGACGGGCAGGACACGCTCAATGCATGGCTGGGGCAGCGGGCCGCGACGGAATAGCCTCCCAGGCCCTGCCTCTCACGGATACATGAACGACTTCACCAGCGTCAGCTCCCCCGCCGCCCGCAGCGGCACCCTGAACATCTGCTGGCGTTCATTGGACGTATTCTCGTTGGCGATGATCGTCACCTGCGCGATCGTCACCAGCTCCTTGGTCTCGCCGCTGCCGAAATAATTCACATACACGTGATACATCCCCTTGGCCGGCGCCGGACTGGAAAAAATCTCCGGCCCATAGCCGGTCGTCACGTCCACGTCGAGCGCGCCGCCATTGTTCATCACGCGCTGGCCGTACCAGGCGTGCTGGCCATCGGGCGCGATCACGTGCAGGTCAATGTCGGTGCCGGGACTGTCCCACGACAGCACCACGCGCAAGCGCGCCTGCGTCTTGCCCGCATACGACTCGATGAACTGGCCGCGCGCGCGCGACTGCCCGTCGGGCGAGCGCACTTCGACGCTGTTCGAATTGCGCCCGAATGCGTACGGCCGCTCGTAGCGGCCCTTCTCATCGAGCTCGATCGGCATCGGCACGCCGTTCACGATCAGCAGACCGGGCTTGCCCTTGGCCGCTCCTGCAATGCGGCCGCGAATCTGGGCGCTTGCGCTCTGGCCGTCCTGCATATTGACCGACGCGGCGGGATAGTTCACGCGCTGCGTGTACTGCTCCTGCTGGCCGGCCGAGTTGCGCCAGCCGTTCACCGGCGCCTCGATCCTGGTCTGGGCCAGCGCCGATTGGGACAGCAGCAGGGCGGGGATCAACAGTATTTTCATGATTGCTTTCGGCGTCAGCGACGCGAGTCCAGGTTCACATCGACCAGCCGGCGCGCCAGCTGTTCGACCAGTGTTTCGTCCTGCCCGCGCGGATGGTTGCGCAGGCCCAGGTGTAAAAATTCGTGCGCCAGCGTGATGCGGTCTTCCCGGGTCACCAAGCCGCGCACGAAAATCCGGTTGCGCGACTGCTCCGAGAACGGCATCCCGGCCGCCAGCTGGCACACTGCGGGCAGCTGCGGCGGCGTTTCATACCCCGCTTCGCGGCGCAATGCGCGCTCCCAGCGCGGCACCTCGCGCGCCAGCCACGCTTCGGCGCCGGCCAGGCGCGTGCACTGCAGCGCACCCACGCCGCCCAGCGTGCCAAGTTCGGCGCGCGGATAGGCGGCGGCCAAAATCTCGTCGAAGCGGCGTCCCTGGCGCGCCTGCTCCAGCGCGGCTGACCACGCCATAGTATCCTTGCCCGGCGTCGTCGAGTGGTAGCGCACGTTGACGCCGGCCAGCACCAGCTGATCGGTCCACTGCGCCACCGCGCGCGCCGCGGCCGTGGCCGGATTGGGACTGACCCGCTGCGTGGCGCTGCTGTCGGCAATGCGCTGGCAGCCATCCTTCCACGTCGCGTTTTGCTGCAGGTAGGTGCGAATGGCAACGGCCAGCGCCCGCGCCGCCTGCGGCTCGGCGGCGCTGCCTTCGCGGTCAATCACGCGCGCCACGTATTCGTTCACGCCAAAGCGGCCGCTGACCTGGGCGCGTCCGTGCGCGTCGCGCCCCAGCGCCAGCTCGCCCTGGCTAAACAGCGCCAGGCTGCGGCCATTTTCAAACTGCACCACGTAACGCCCGTTGAGCGAACCCGGTACAGCTGCCACGCCGCCCGCTTCCACGCGCTTGAGCGGATAGCGCGCAAAATAGTCGACCAGCACGCAACCGGCATCACGCGCCGGCGCCGACGCCGGCAGCACCGCCGCCAGGCGCGGCGCCCACTTCTGCAAGACGCTGTTGCTGGTTCCCGCACCGCCAAACCACACCGGCGTGCCGTCGGCCAGCCAGCCGGCCGCGCCCCCAAAGCGCTCGGTCGGTCGCTTGGCCTCGTGCCATGAAAATGTCTTGACCCGCAAGCGCGCGCCGAACCAGCCAACCGTGCTCACGCCGCGCGCACCCAGCACCACGCGCAGCAGCGCGGCTTGCGCCTCGACCCGGCCGGCCGCCGGCACGCTGGCCAGCGCTTGCAGCAGGCTGCGCAGCGTCACCAGGCGCTCGGGCGTCAGGCGCGCCGGGTCGGCCAGCCAGTCGGTTTCGCCGCTCGGGGCGTGGCCCAGCCGCTCGGTCCAGTAGTCGCGCCACGGACGGCGCGCCAGCATCAGGCGCGCGGGCGCGAAGAACAAGCCGCACGACTGCGCCAGCGCCGCGTCGCGCGCGATGCTGCCGCCCTTGTCGCAGCAATACACTTCTTCATGCGGCGCTTTGCCGGTGCATGTGTAGTCCGGCGTGGGCAGTTTGCGCTCCACCGCGTGCACGTACACGAACAGCTTCCACAGGCTCCCCAGCGGCACCAGGCGGGCGCCGTCAAAGGCTTGCGCGCGGCTGCTGCCGTCTTCGTTGATGCGCCGCGCCGTCAGCGCGCCCGCCTGCCACCACGCCAAGTCGAGCGTGTCCGCGCACGCGGCGGGGGCGTGGGCACAGGCGAACCAGGCCAGCGCCAGCAAAAGCGAAGCGCGCATCGCTTTACTCCACGCGCATGCTGCGCACGGTCTTGCCTTCGTTTTCCAGCGCTTTTTTGTCGGGCTGGTACATGCGGTAAAAACGCGCCGGCGGCAGTACGTACTTGCCCTTTTGCGAAAAGCGCACCAGGTGGCGCACGCGCTGCGGCTCGCTCAGGGAGTCCACCGGCACCGAATAGCCGTCGCGCCGTTCGGCATGGCTGGCGCGTTCCAGCGACTCTTTCTCGCCCAGCAGCTTGATGCCCCAGGTGCCCGCTTCCACCGACGCGCCAGGCGGCAGTGGCACGTCGAGCATGCCGAAGAAGTAGCTGGCTTTCGCGCTCGGCGTGAGTGTGATTTCGTCCAGATACAGCGCATCGGTGCGCAGCGCGTCGCCGTCCTTGACCAGCGTGCCCTTGTAGCCGTCCGGCTCCTGCGTGAGCAGCAGCAGGCGGCGCGCCACCTGCACCGGCAGCGCGTGCACTTCGGTCACGCTGCTTTCATAGCGCACTGTCGCCACCGCACCCGCTGGTGCGGCTTCGGCCAGTTGCAGCTGCTTTGGCCCGCCTGCGGCGCCCCGCCACTGCCATAACTGCTGGCCGAACATGCTGGTGTTTTCAAGCCAGGTACCGGACGGTTTGAGCGCCAGCGACCGTGCGGTGCGCGGCGAGGCAAGCTTTTTCTGGATCCAGACCAGCGTCATGGCGCGATCGATCGTCGGCATGTCGGACCGCACGGCGCCCAGGATGGCGTCCGCTGACGTGACGGGCGCCTGCCCGGCCAGCATCAGCAGCGCCTGCGGCATGGGCGCGGGATGGGCCTGCAGCGTCGCTACGGCGGCGGCCACGGCGCCTTGCAGCTCGGGCGCAAGCGGCTGCTCGGCCTTGCTGGAGACCACCGACAGCAGCACCAGCGTGAGCGCGTTGGCGTTGGCGTCTTGCGGCGCCATCAGCATGCTGCTGGTCGGCGCCAGCGGCGCGCTCTTGCCGGCCAAATTCATCTTTGCCAGTTCGTCGGCCAGGCCGGAAGCGAGCGTCTTGACCGGCAAACCCATCTCCTGCGCCATCCACAGCGTCAGTGCGCGGTGCAGCAAGGGCTCCTTGATGCCATTCTTGGTATACACGGTCAGCAGGTTTTGCCAGTGCTCGGCCGGCAGTACAATGCCCAGTGCGCGCGCCGCATACCAGTCGCCGTAATAAGCGTAGGCAGTCATCAAGGCATTGCCTTCGGCGGCATTGCCCCACCAGCCAAAGACGGCGGCGGGACCGGCCATCGATACCAGGCGAAGGCGTTCGGACTGCAGCGCGTTTTGCAGGCGGTCGCGCATCGGATCGGCGTCAAGGCCCACGCTTTGCAGCGCCAGCGCCAGCGGTATCAGGCGGCTGGCGGTTTGCTCCACGCCGCCATACGGATAGTCGATCAGGTCGTCTGCGATGCGGGCAAAGTGATTGGCCCCGCCCTGCGCGAAGGCGACGCGGATATTGCGCGCGTCGGCCGGCAAGGCCAGCGCGGCGACGGCGCCGTTCAAGGGCAGTTCCAGCGAGCGCGGACTGTTCCAGCCTTGCGGCAAAAACTCGATCTGGGTGTCGAGCATGTCGACCACGACGGCGCCCCGCTTGACTTCGAGGTGCATCGGTCCGCCGCCGCGCGTCAATGCAAAGTTGATGTAATTGACGCCGCGCCTGGCGTGGGTCTTCTGGGTTTCCACGACGCCGCCGCCACTCAAGGTCACTTCCAGGTCTTGCTCGCCTGCGGTCTGGTTGAACAGCGCGATGGCAGCTTGCGGCGTGTCGCCGGCGCGCAGCCAGGTTGGTGCGGTCCACTTGGCGTAGAAGTTCTTCTCGGAGCGCACGTACCCGGTGCGCTGGCCCACGCGGCCCTGCGCATCCATCGCGCGCCCCGTGATGCGCCAGCGCGTGAGCGAATCGGGCATCTTGAAGCTGACCTGCACGCGGCCGGAGGCGTCGGTCTTCAGGCTTGGCGCCCACAAGGCCGTGTCGATATTGTCGCGCCGCGGGCGCTCAAGCACTTTTACGCCGCGTTCATTGTAGTTGTGGCGCGCCGGTGCGCCGGCGGTGCGCCCGGCAGCCAGGTCGTAGCTGATGAACGACAGGCTGGCCGTGGTGCGCACGTTGTTGCGGCGCGGGTGGTAGAAAAAGTCGCCGATGTCCGGCGCAATCTCCGGCTGCAGCACGTAAATCATTTCGTCCACCACGCCCAGCGCAACCAGAGTCGAGACGGGTTTGCCGTCAAGCTGCGCGGTGACGTCGAGCGTGACCTTTTCGCCCGGCTGGTAGACTTCCTTGTCGGTCTTGAAGGTAAGCGCGATGCGCGGTTCGATGATCTGCAAGCCCGCGTTCTGGAACACGAAGTCGCCCTGGCGCGTGTACGCCACCGAGAACGTGATGTTCGGCCCGTACTCGTCCTTGACCGGGATTTTTACGCGCCACTGGTTGGGCGCCACGCGCTTGGGCACGATCCAGTCGGCGCCGCCGCCCAGCAGGCCCACCTGCTCCACCTTGTCGCGCTCGAGCGTGAGCAAAGCCTGGTCCACCGGGTCCGAGAACGTGATCAAGGCTTCGGCCGTTTCGCCGGCGCGATAGCGTTCGCGGTCAAGCACGATCTCGATGCTGCCCGGCGTGCCTTTCAAGCCCTCGCCCGCCACCCAGTGGCTGGTGGAGGCAACCATGGTGCCGTTGGCGTCGCGCAGGCTGATCTGGTATGACCCGGGCGCGGCAAAGGGCAGGTCCCAGGTGGCTTTGCTGCCGTCGAAAGAACCTTCTGTCTTTGTCTTTTTCTCAAGAAGAATCATCTCCCACTTCACGGGTTTTGGCCCAGGAACGCCTTCCGGCGTCACGCTAAAGCGCACGGTCTGCCCGGGCGTTGAAAAGCGCGTCTGCGTGCTCAGGCGATACTGGCTGGCCGAGCGCTCGATCAGCAGTTCCTTGGTGCCCTTGACGCGAAAGGCCGCGCCGTCGGAGGCGAGCGCCGTCAGAATGTAGCGCGACGGCTCCTTCGCCTCGGGCAGCGTAAAGTCCACATTGCCGCTGCCGTCGGTGTCGAGCTCTTCGCTCTTCATCTCGACTGGGAAGGCGCCGGAATAAAACAGTTCACCTTCGACCATGCTGTTTTGCTGCGCGCGCAGCGTCAGCGCCACGCTGGCGTTGGCCACCGGCTTGCCGTCCGGGTAGCGCAGTTCGATGCGTCCCTTGACCTTTTCACCCGTCTTGAAGTCGGTCTTGGCCGGTACGATGTTCATTTCAAAGTGCGGCTTGACATATTCGGCCACCCGGAAGGCGGCGCCGTATGGCGTTTCGCGGTAGGTAAAGCGCAGCTCATAACCGCCAGCGGTGGCAATGGCGGGCAGCTTGAAGCGCGCCTCGGCGCCGGTGTCAGCGTTCAGTTGCAGCGTTTGCGTCAGCAAAGGCGTGCCGTTCGGGTCGAACACGGTCAGCACCAGGGGGGACGCCGCAGCGCTTTGCGACACGCGCGCGCTGGTAAATTCACGCGCGATGAACTTGACGTTGACGACGTCGTCAGGCCGATACAGCGGACGGTCGGTCACCGCGTAGATCTTGGTGTTATAGATTTCGCTGTCGTAATAAAAATTCTCGGACACGAACACGCCGCCCTTGCTGTCTTCGCCCATCACGTAGGTGTGTTCGGGACTGCCGCGCTCAAGGCTGGCGACGCCGTTGGCGGCCGTGCGGCCCGACTGCAACACGCCGCTGCCGTCGGTCCACGACACGTCCACGCCCGGCACCACGGCGCCGTTGTCGCGGCGCGCGGTCCACACCAGCATTTGCTGCGACGAGACCTTGGTCACGGCCATGGTGTCGGACACGAAAACCAGCGTGGTGGCGCGGTGTTCGCCGATGATCGCTTCCACCAGGTACAGGCCCGGTGCGCGTTTGCCGACCGGTATCATCAAATTGCCGGCGCCGGCCACGGTCCATTCGCTGCTCGAGCCTTCCAGCTTGACTTCTTTCGGCGCCTTGATCGGTTCGGCCTGCCACAGCGGATAGCGGAACTGCTCGACCAGCTCAAAACCCTTGAGCGGCTTGAACTGGCGCTGGTTCTTGAAAACGGTAGGACGGCGGATCGCTTCATTGGTCGCCAGCGCGGGTTGCGCATCGGTGACGGCCAGGCGCGCTTCGGCCGTAAACAGCCGGCGCCATGCCAGACGCGATTTTTTCCACCAGCTGTCCCACAGCATGGAGAGGGCATTCATCAAGCCTTCGCCCTGGTAGTTGGCAGTGACGTCGACGCGGTGCAGGTTGCGCTGCTTTTTCAAAAATTCAAGCGGCTGCGGCACGCGGTAGACCATGATGTCGACGCCGCCGTAGCTGGCAAGGCCGGCGCGCGCATTGTCGCGGCCTGGCACTTCAAGGCGCACGCGCGCCACGTCGGCGCTGCCATAGGCCGCGTCCGAGAGTAGGAAGAACGGCTCGCCCTTGAACGGCGTGTAATTGCTGGCGTCTGGCTCGCGCGCCGGCTCGGGCGCGAATGCCTTTTCAGCCGCCGGCGGCGGCTGTTGGGCCGGTTGCGCGTGCGCCGGCGGCATGGCCGCCACCAGTGCGGCCAGCAGCAGGACGCTTGAGAAGATACGGTTCATACGAGGGTTCATGATCAAGTTCATGATAAAAACGCGAGCCGGAATATGCCGGCGAAGTTGGGATTGTCGACCGCTGGTTGCCACCGCGTGTCCTTCCAGGTTTTAAGTTGTTGAACGCCCACGGAGCGCAGTCCGTTGTCGATGGATGTCACGGTGCCGGTGTGGTACGCGATGCGCGACCCCATCCACACCATCAAGTGTTGTTCGTCGCCCTGATCGAAAAACAGCAGGTCGCCCGGCTGCGCCTGCGTCAGTTCGCGCGCGATGAAGCGGCTGTTGTGGTGCACCAGCGCCAGCGCCGAGACGTAATTGCCGACCGCGCCGCCGGTCTGCACCCAGCGGTTGCGCAGTGTTGCCTGCAGCGGCGTGAGTTCCAGTTCGGGCGGCAGCTGGCGGTCCGTGCCGATGCCGTTTGCGCGCAGCCATCTGGCGTCGTGCACGGTGAGCGCTTCGTTCACTGCAAAGCGCACCAGGCCGGCGCAGTCGCGGTGCTGCCAGCGCGGCGACGGGCCCCGCTCGACCTGGGCGCTGACGATGCGCAGCATCCAGGCCTGGAAGGCGCGCGTTTGCGCCTGGTCCAGGCGCACGCTGGCATCGGGCGCGCCGGTCAGCGCGCGTGCATGCGGCAGCGCGGCGCAAGCGGCCAGCGCCAGCAGCATGCGGCGACGGTGCGTCAATCCGGTCACCGGTCCAGCGCTTGCCACTCGACGCTCTGCCACGCGGCGCCGCTTTTCGGCAGCGACTTGAGCACCAGGCGGTAGGGCGGATATTTTTTCAATGCGTCCAGGCGCGGCACCAGGTGCACGTCGGCGGCGGCGCGCAGTACCGGTTCGCGGCTGGTCGGCAGCGCGTCGAAGGTCTCCTTGCGGATCAGGTCCGACAGCGACGATGGCGCAATCAGGCCGACGGTACGGCTGGCGTCGTCGAGCCGGTCGGCAATGGCCGGCGACTGTTTGCGGCCCACGGCCAGCGCCAGCTCCACCAGTGCGGCGTCCGGCGAAAACAGCACCGTCTGGCCCTTGATGGCGAGTGTCGGCGTTTGCTCGCCGATGGGGGTGGTCACGGCGCGCTGCCACAGTGTTTCGCCGCTCTTGCCCGCGCGCTTGCTGACGGCGCCGGCGGCCACGTTGCCCACCGCTGCCGTGTAGAGCGCACCGAGCAGCTCGTCGCCGGAGGCGCCCGGCTTGCGGGTGGCCACGATCAGCGGCGTGTACAGGCGCGAGCTGCCGTACCAGCAGACGGCGGCCGGGCCGCTCAGCTGCTCGCCCAGTTTGGACAGATCGGCGTTGGCTTTGTCGCCCACGCGCTTGAAGACCGGCGCCATCGCGGCCCAGTCGGCCGGCAGCGCAAAGCAGGCGGCCGGGTTATGCGGCAGCATCGGCCACAGCGCCTTGTTGTCATAGCCGCCGCTTTGCAGGCGCGCCGCGTCGACCAGGGCCTGCGTGCTCCAGTGGCCTTTGCTGAAGTCGAAGCGCAGCGCCGCCAGCGCGCCAAAAAACGGCTGGTAGCCGAAGGATAAAAAATCGGCCTTGACGGCGACGCTGTGCCCGCTAGGTGCCTGGCCGTCGAGGTGGAACTGCTGGCGCAAGGCCTGGTTTTTCTTGGGGTCTTCTTCGAGCATGTTGGCGACGACGTCGACGGCCTTGCTGTCGGCGTCCTTGCCGTCGGCGCCGCTGTACAGCATGCCCGGGTGCGACAGGATCACCAGGCGCTTGCCGTGCGCGGCAAACAGCAGCGTGCGGTTGGCGCCGTAGGCGAGCGCGTAGACCGGCACCTTGTCGCCGTCGACCTTGAGGCTGCCGGCCACCGTCATCTGGCTGTCCTTGAGCGCGATCTTGCCGCTTTCTTCGAGCAGGCGGGTAAAGCTGCTGCGCGAGACTGCAATGGCGAAGTGCTTGAGCGAGCCGTCGGCGTCGCGCCACAGGGCCACGTCGGCCGGTTCGTCGAGCACCATGCGGATCAGCTGGTCGCCCCACAGCAGTTCATGTTCGTAGGCGATGCGGCGCAGCGCGCCGCTGATGCCGAGTCGGTCTTCATTTTGCTCGTAGTAGAACAAAAAATCTTCGCGCAGCACGTCGCGCGCGAGCGGAATGGTCAGCAGGTCCTTGGGCAGCGACGACAAGCTCTTGGTGACGATCATGGCGTCGGGGCTGGACAGGTCCAGGTGCAGGCCGCTGACCTTGCCCATGCCCTTCCAGCCGAAGACGGCGTAGGCTGCGATCGCGGTGACACAGACGACGCCGCCGGCGGCGATAATTCCCAGCTTTTTCTTGTTCATTGTCTTTGGTGGCTACCCGTTGCAAGTTTCTGACATGATAGCCCAATGTATATATTTGCTAAGATTTTATTTCTGCAACTTTTCATTTTGCGACCTATTCACCACAGAAATGATTTAATATTTGACAATATTACTCAGCCCATCAGGCAAGCCAAATGAACCGTCGGATTTGCCTTCGCACCGGCCAAGCTCACCACGTATATGAGCAAGGTTCACTTTAGCTCGTTCAAATCAACTCTCGTAGGGCGGATGCCAATCCGCCATGCATAGGTGCTGCAACTTTCATGGCGGATTGCATCCGCCCTACAGGCCGTGACTCGTAGGGCGGATGCCAATCCGCCATGCACAGTTGCCGCAACTCTCATGGCGGATTGCATCCGCCCTACGGGCCGTGACTCTCATACGGCGGATGCATTCCGCCATGCACAGGTGCCGCAAGACAGGCGGCGTGGCCGTCGTCAAGTACATGCAGGAAAGTGAGTTGATGGAACTGAAGGATGGGAATGACGAGCCGGCGGGAACGCAATCAAGTCGCTCGACAGCCAGGTCGCGTGAGCACGGCTTGCCAGTGCTACTGCAAGGGAAAAATAAAGCAGCCGGGCACCTGCAGCGTCGATCAGTGCCCGGCTGCCAGCGCTTATTTCTTTTTATCGTCTTTCATCATGTCTTTGTGCTTTGCAGTCATTTCTTTGTGCATCGCTTCCATGTCCTTCATGTCTACGCTTCCGGCACTGTTCTTCTTCATTTTGTCCCACATCATTTCGTGGTGCTTCATGAATTCATCCTTGGAGATCATGCCGTCGCTATTGGCGTCCATCATTTTCATCCCGCCCTCACCCTTGAGGTGATGGTCGGCAAAGGCCGAACCACTGGCGGCGATCAGGATTGCTGCGGAAAACAAGATTACTTTTTTCATCTTACCCCCTTCGTGCAAGCCATTGCTCTCACAATGCGACAGGATGTCTGGCCATGGTGGCAACGGTGACGATAGTGTAAGCCAAAGTGCGCGCCACACCAATGCCGGCCCGGCCACTTTGCCTGTCTATAAAAAGCCCGGCAGAGATCCCGGGCTGTTTTTGGATTGCTCAGGGAAGTGATTTCAAGGTCGTCTTCACTGGCACGGAAAAATTGTAGCCGTCGTGCTTGTCCCAATTGATCGACCAGGTCATCACGCCGCGGAAATCCGGATAGGCTTTCAGCGGCTTGATGGTGCCGCAATTGAGCAGGCGCGTCAGGCACGTGAGCGCGTTGTTGACACTGGCGGCCGTGGTAAAGCCGGAGTTGGCCGAACTCGGTCCGGACGGCACGCCAAAGCCTACCTGGTCCGGACGCAAGCCGGCAAAGGTATTGCCGCCGTAGCTAAAGCCCTCGATCAACATGCGCGCTGTTGCTACCAGTTGATCGGTGGAACCGGCCTTCAAAGCGCCGCTCGCATAGGGCGTGTAGATGTCGCCGTTGTTGTAGTACTGGGGATGAAGGATCGTCAGTTCGCCGCGCAGCGCGTTGATGATGGGAATGTACGCGCCCCAGATCGAACCATAGCTGGTGAAGCCGCCTTCCACGTAGACCCACTCCGGCGCCATGGATAGGTAGAAGCCGGCGCCAACCTTGCCTTTCAGGTTCTTGACGGCGATTGGCAGGTAGGTCTGGATGGCCGCGCCTTGGGCAACGCCATTTTCAAGGTCGAGGTCGATGCCGTCGAACCCGTACTTGACAATGATGGCGTAGAGCGAATTGGTGAAGTTGGTGGCTTCGGCGGTGGAGCCGACAGAGACGGAACCGTTCTGGCCGCCGAGCGACAACACAATTTTCTTGCCCTGGGCTTTCTTGGCCTTGATGTCGGCGATGAATTGGGCTTCGCTGCCGGCGCCTGGATCGACAGTAAAACTGACATTGCCGCCGCCCGCGTTGTCGGCAAAGGAGACGACGATGACGTCCCAGTCGTTACTTACCTGGCTGATCGGATAGGTGTTGCCGCTTGGGTTGGTGAAGTTGTGCCAGTAGCCTACCAGGGCGTGCTTGGCCAAGCCGGTTGGGGTTGGTGTCGGGGTTGGCGTTGGCGTCGGTGTTGGTGTTGGTGTTGGCGTTGGCGTTGGTGTTGGCGTTGGCGTTGGCGTTGGCGTGGTGCAGTTCCCGCTCGCAGACCACAGCGTTGGCGAATCCTTGGGATTCCAATTCGCGCCGACGTGGGCGGTGTGCGTGACCAGGGCCGTGTACGAGACGCCGAGGTAGCTGACCACCTGCCCGGCTGTATAGGTTTTGCCTTCGGCCCACAAGGCACATCCCGCTGGCGGTGGCGTAGGGGTTGGCGTTGGGGGCGGCGTCGGCGTCGGTGTCGGCGTTGGCGTCGGCGTCGGCGTCGGCGTCGGCGTCGGCGTCGGCGTCGGTGTCGATCCACAAGTGCTCGTCACCAGCCACGGTTTGCCGCTGCCTGTTGCGCCATTGTTGGTTGATGGGTTGTCGCCCTGCGTCCAGTAGGCGGCCGTGTAATTTACGCCGGCGTAACTGACGCTTTGTCCGCCTGTATAGGCGGTAGTAGCCACCCATGCTGCGTAGCACACGGTGGTGCTCGCCAGCATTTTGGCTTGTTGAGGCGCTGCAGCGGCGGCGCCGGGCGTGCTACCGCCGCAGGCGACCAGCGAGCCGCCCAGCAGGCCGACAATGAGACTGTTGATGATGGTTCTGTTCAAGAGTGACTCCATAGCGAAAGTGTTGAAAGGCCCGCAGAGCGCGGATCAGCAGGTCGAGCCAGACGACGGTCAACCGGTGCGTGCATCTCTCACTCTTGTCCAAGGGAAAAAAATGACGAGAAAGAAAGCTCGCCATACCAATATAGCACCAATTCAATATTTTTAAGTACCAAAATTGGGATTAACTAATACCGGACGTACTTTTGCCTGGAAGGTGATTGCAGGATATGATGCGAAATATGAGGAAGCGGACAACATGAAATTCAATATTTACGGCCGGTTTCAAGTTGAGGTAAGGCGCGAGGACAACTGCTGGCAGGTCTATCGAATCGCGCTGGGCAAGCGGGGCCGGATGAACGACGTGGTCATTCCAAGTCATCTGGAAGAAGAGGAAATCGTGACCTATCTGGATGACATTTTTCATGAGCTTGCCGGTATCGGGCAGCGGGTTGAACGTGTTTTGCCGTGAATGCGCGAGCAGATACATCGCACTGGCGCGAGATGGCGAGGAGATGGCGAGGAGATGTGACTGGTCAGACGACCAGCGCGCTCCAGATGCTTTACGGCGCGGCCAGCACCGCCGTCGAGTAGGCTGACACGACGTGCCAGCCCAGCGTGCGATACAGAGCGCACCCCGCCTCGGTCGCAACGAGCAAGCGCTCCGTTACCCCGGCGCGCGCTGCCAGTTCGTCGAGCGCGCACATCAATGCCGTGGCCAGCCCCTTGCCGCGATAAGGCGCAAGCGTTCCGATGCGGTCGAACACCGCAGTGCCGGCACGCAGCACAATGCGCCCCGTCGCCGCCGTCGCGCCATGGGCATCGACCACGTGCATCAGGTGAGCGCCATGCTCGATGCTGACCGCGTCAACATAGCCGGCCGGCAGTACAACCGCCCTGCCTAGCGCACTTCCCCGGGCCATCAAATAGCGCGGCCGTTCAAATATATTGGCAAATCAGGCAGGCCGATCGGGCGCGACAAACTCCAGCCCTTCTTCGAACGTGCGCAACACCATGTCGACGCTCTTTTCCACCACCGACTGCTTCGCGTCCTTGCCTTCGGACAGCAAACGTATCGACACGAACAGCGAATCGGGCAACCTGATGCGCCACTGGCCCACAACCGCCAGCCACTGCTCCAGCATTTCCTCCAGTGGATAAGCGACAAAGACGGTGGCCACCAGATCGGTGCGCGCGGTGTCCGGCCTGATCTGCGGCTCTTCAACCGATACGCTGCGCGCATCCACGTCGGCCTCGCGCAGCGCCAGGATGAACAATTCGTTGAGCAACTCGTCACGCTCGGTCGGCAAGCCGATGCACAGCACGATGGACCGGGCCGGTACATCGAGCGAGCCCTGCCACCTGCCCAGCTGCAATTGCCGCATATGGCGCAAATGGGCGCCGACATTCGCATCAATCACGGCCACGCGCCTGCGCCTCGGACGCTTTTTGAGAGCGCCCGCCGCCGGAATCAAGGTATCGGCCAGGGCGGCAATGGCGAAGCGGATATTTTGCTGCTGCGCTTGTTCAATCTTCCCCGAATCGAATTCATCGACACCCAGCGCCAAGCCTGGCAGCAGCACGTTGTCGCAATAACTGGCAAAACTAAACTTGCGCAAGTAGGCATGGGCGTCGCGGATGATCGCGTCGGAGTCGCCCAGCAAAATGCGGTGATAAAACCGCTGGGCAGCGTCAACGCTGGGCGCGTCGGAAAACAGGATGGTAATGGGCTCCAGCGCGCGCACGTGGCGCCCGGCAACGACCAGGCACAGCGTAAGCGGCGTCGACAGCAGCAACCCGACCGGGCCCCACAACGCGCCCCAGAACAGCGCCGACACCATTACCCCGAGGGCTGACAGGCCTGAACTGTGGCCATACACCTTCGGTTCGACCACGTTCGCCACCAGCAGTTCGAGGGCGATGAAAATCGTCACGCAGGAAATTGCCAGCGTCCAGCCAGTGTCGGTGGCGGCGACAAACAGCGCGATGGCCGCCCCGGCGACCAGCGCACCAAGATACGGCACAAAGCGCAACAGGCCGCTCAAGGCGCCGAACAAGATGGCGTGCGGAACGCCGGCCGCCCAGAGCAGCACGCCGACCACGCAGCCAAAAATGACGTTGACCACGAATTGCGAAAAGAAAAAGCGCGACACACCCGCGGTCGCATCGGCCAGCGCCTTCATGGTGCGGCCCACATCGGCGTTGCCTGTCAGGCGCACCACGCGGTCGCGCAGCGATTCGTGTTCGAGCAGGATGAAGATCATCAGCACCAGCACCAGGCCGGCCTCCCCGATCGGCCCGAGCACCTGCGAGAGCAAGCGGCTAAAGGTCTTGGACGCGGTCAATGGCGGGGTGTGGATTTCGACGGGAATAGGCTGGACCTGGCCGACAGCCAGTTTCAAGCCGGGGCGATTGGGCACGCGCTCGGTTTTGGGAACGCCCGGTGTTACCGCCCGCAGTTCGGCCTCGAACCGGGCAAATGGGCGCTCGGTCAATTCCCGCACTTTTTCCAGCTTTGATTGAATGGCGACCCGGTATTGCGGCAGGTCGGCCGTGACGAACACCATTTGCGAAGCGAGGATGGCGCTAATGCCGATCACGCCGATGGTGGCAAGCAGCACCGATACCAGGGTGGCGGGCAAGTGCCCCATGCCGGTCTTGCTGATCATGCGCACCAGCGGCGCGATAACGAGGCTCAGGATCAGTGCCAGCGATAGCGGCTCGAGAAAATCGCGGCCGAAATGGAGCAGCGCGAGAATACAGGTGCCGGCAACGACAGTGGCAGCGCTGAGCCGGGGAAATGAGGAAAGATTGGACATGTGCTGGCTTGAAAACGTTAACAGGGTGTTTCTGTGTGAAATACAAGTGTGGACTATATAGAAGATCCAGACTCCACAACAGAAACTTGTATCACCCTGTTTCCAGCGAGGCGTTCAGCACATGACGTGCTAAGTAAGCACTGATTAATTCATGGCGGCGGACTCGGCGCACGAAAAAAGCGCCCAGCTGCGTTGCAAATCTTCGCTATGCCCCGGCATGTCTGCAGTGTTGCGCCTTGCCGGGCACTTTTTGCGTGACCGATTCCATCCGCCAGAATAAATCAGTGCTTCCCTAAAGCGCGGGTATTACAGCTGCGACTTAAAGTAGTTAAACGAATGGGCAAAAGCATCGCGCACTTTTTCCATTTCGACGACGACGTTGTCCCACTTGTCTTCACCGGCATCGACCAGGTCGTCGAATTTGGCTTTTGCCAGCTTGGACTGCTCGCGCAGCTTGGCCATGTCTTCCACATACTTGTCGTGGGCCGCTTCTTTGGCGTCTTTGGCTTTCGCTTCCAGTGCATGCATTTTGACTTCCAGCTCGTCGAGTTGGAGTTTCATTTTGGCGATGTAGGTTTCTTTGGTTTGCATGGCTATCCCTTGGTACTGTTTGAATACGGGCCAAGGCTTGGCGCCGCTCGACAGAACAATTAGATTAGAGCCGAACGGGCGCCGGCTCCGTTCGGTAACCGACACAGCCGTAGAGGTCTTACTCTAGCTTTGCTTGTCAGTGAGCAATATCGATGACCAGGCGCGACGGCTCTGTCATGATGCGCGGCGTATACGCATTGGCACGCGCAAGGCCCACTACCCAGGTCACCTCCCCTTCAAAACTGCAGGTTCGCACCAGCTCGCGCGCATTCGGTTGCGCCAGCGCGCGCCGCCGCGGCACGCCCCCTTTTCCCGCATTTGCCTGGGCTCCGGTGAAGCGGACTTGCAAAAAGGCTTCGCCCGCCACCTTGACCGGCTCACCGCTGCCGCAGTCGAGCACGGGCTTGTCGACGTAGGCAACATCCCACGCTGGGAGCCCGACAGTATCGAACTCGAACGCGAGCCGGTCAAACCCGGCCTGGGTGGCGCTGCGAACGGCGCGCAGCACCGGCGCACGTTGCGAGTGGCTGCTGGCCTTGCCCTTGGAATGCCCGGTCGTCGGGGCTGCACTGCCGCCCGCGGCACTGGCAGGCGCCGGCGCCATCGCCGGTTCCGCAGGCGCGGGCACGGCTGCAGGCGGCGCAGCAGGCTGGTTCGCTTGCGCCGGGGCCTCGGTGGGCGGGGCCGGCGGTTTGGCTGGCTCGGTACGCTTGCACGCACTGATGCCAACGCTCAAGCTCAGCATGGACAGCACGACGGTATTTCTAAAAGAAAAAATGTTCAAAATCAACTCCTCAGTCTGCGTTTTCTTACTTATACATGAGACAATATTGGTCTGCAATCCTGCTCATTACCGATGGATCGATATGACCTTCAAACGCTTGTTTCCCTTTGCTTTATTACTGACCATGTTCCTGGTTGCCTGTGGCGGCGGAGACGGCCCTACCCTGGGCGCATTTCCCGCAACAAGCAAAGCTGAAGGCGATGCCCCATTTACCTTGACGGCGCCGAGCAGCAAGGGCCCGGGCGCGTTCACGTTTAGCAGCAGCAACTTGGAAGTGGCCACCATCGCCGGCAACACGGTCACGATTGTCGGCCCTGGCACCAGCACCATCACGGCCCAGCAGGCAGCGATGGGCAGTTATAACGCCTCGAGCACGAGCGCCGTACTGACCGTCAGCATGAAGGCATGCATCGCGCCGGCAACCCGTCAGAACAACACCTGTACCGCACCAGCCACCAGCGCCACGCCCGTCACGTTCGCCGGGCGCACGTGGATGGGCGTTACCTTCGTGGATACCTGGGCAAACGCCAACAACTATTGCACCACGACGACCATCAATGGCACCAAAGGCTGGCGCATGCCCACCGAGCTTGAACTGAGCGACCTGCGCGCCGCTGGCGCGATGGCGGGCCACGGCTGGACGTTGTCGCGGACCTGGTCGTCCACCGCCGGCTTGCTCGCCGCTCAGCGCAAAGGCGTGCGGCTTAGTGACGGTGCGGTCAGCGACGATGCTGAATCGACCGCTTCGTACGTTGCCTGCGTAATCTAATGTTGGCGCACGGCTGGCGCCACGCCGGCCGTGCCAAGCTGGTGCAGTCAAGGCGTTTCGTCGGTATCGCTTGACCTGAACAGTGCGTCAAGTGCATCGCGGTTTTGCTGCTTGTTCGCGATACCGCGCTTGCCAGAAAATTCCTCTTCAATATTGTCGCGGTAATAGCTCCAGGCGGAAGCTGACGTCGACAACTTGCGCCACACCTCCTGTCCCACGCCGGCGTAATCGATCGCATTGCCGTCGTCGAGTTCGACGCGCAACATGCGTTCCTTCTGGTCGTATCCGATAGCGCGCAGCTTGCCTGCGTTGATGCGTTTCATTTCCATGGCTTCTCTCCTGCGTCGATGCGACGCGAATACGCGCGTCGGAAAGCACCTGTGCAATCCGATTCGTGCAAGATAGCAGATTCGTTACTATTGATACAAACACTTGCAACTAATCGAATCGCGCGCGGCCAAGCCCATCGTACGATAGCTGCAGTTTAGAAAACAATCTTGTCTGTTCGTATGCCGATGGCGTTGCGCGGGTAAATCCTGGCGCACAGCGCGGCGCCACGTGAGGACTTCCCACCATGTTATTTCAGATTGTCTCAACACGAGGCAAGGCTTCCTTTGGTCCAGGGTTTTGCATGACCAAGAAAAAGTATCCCATTATTAGCATCTTCGTTGCAGTCGTTTGGGCGGCGTTTTTTTACCCGGCCGAACGTGCGCCAGACAAGGCTGCGGGCTTGAAGGCACGTTCCGGCGTCCCGGCGCTTGTTGACGTCCAGTCGTCCGGCAAGGCAATGCCCAAGGGACCGGCGCAAGGAACAGTGGCGCTTGGCGAGAAGTAGCACGATGGGCTTTTCAACAACGGCCGGCGCCATTTGCACCTTGGCGCCCCGCAGCCAGTGCAAGCTGCCCTATGCGGCCATCGTGGCTGATCCCGTCCAGCGCGCTGAACAGGCCGCGCAAGCACCTGCGCGAACGGATTGGCACCATTACCCGCATGAACCCGAAGACTTTCTCGCTATCGTGTGAAGGTCAGCGCTGGCGCGTGTCCCCCGGTTGCTGGGCAAGATTCTTGATCTTCAATGGCGCGCCGTGTCAGTCCATCAGCGCGAATACTTTCAGCAGATCAGCTGATTTTTGCCGGCACGCGCTGGCGTTGGGCGGCTCGGCGCGCAAGGCGTCGAGTGTCTGGTCGATGGCCTTGTCCAGCGTGTGCCAGTCGGCCGCCGCGCGGGGCTTCAATCCAGATTCCGCCTCGTCCCAGGCAATTTCCAGATCCTTGATCCGCGCCTTTGCCGCCGCTAAATCGCCACGTTCCACCATCTTTGCCACGTCAGCCGCGATCACGCGAAAATGCCCGAGTTCGCCTAGCCTGGATGCATGTTTTGTGGCCGGCGCCGCGCTGGCAACTGGTGCTCTTGCTTGGCCTTGGCCAGGTTTCGAACACCCCGCCTGCGTTATCAGCGCCGCCAGCAACAATCCGGCCAGGCCCCACGTCTTCGATATCAACATCATGGCAATTCCTTTAAAGGCAAGTTGGACGCTGCCTGGGCCCGCGTTCCCGGCAGGTGAGAAAGCGCGACCAGAGCGACGATCGCCGCCAGAAAAATAACGCTGGTCAGTGTGGACCCCAGGCCCATGCCGCCATAGTCGGGCGACTGGGTCAGCAGGTCCCCCAGGGCGGCCCCCAGCGGCCGGGTCAGGATATACGCCAGCCAAAACATCAGGACCGCGTTGGCGCCCAGATGCCAGGCCACGAGCACCATGCCGATCAGACTGCCGAATGCCAGCACGCCAAATTTGAACCCCAATCCCCAGGCTTCGGTTGCCAGGTCGCCCGCTGCGGTCCCGAGTGCGAAGGTGCACAAGACGGCAGACCAATAGAAGCATTCACGGCGTACGCTGTCGATAGAGCGGATCGACAGCGTCCGTTCGCAGCGGTACCACCCTATAAAGACCAGCGCCAATGCGACGCCGAAAAATGCAGTACTTGCATACAGGCTGACACCAAGGCTGTCCGTGAGCACATCGGTAATCTGCGTGCCGACAATGCTGACCAGGATCACCGTCAGCCAATACACAGCCGGAATGCAACGGCGCGCGCGAAATTGCAACACTGCCGCCACGGCCAGCGCGGCGGCCATCATGGCGACGGTGACGAACTGCCCGAAGCCGGCGTTGACCGCAAGGTAATCGGCGCCCGTTTCGCCGACCGTGGTCGACAAGAGCTTGATGATCCAAAACACAAGCGTCACCGCCGGGACCTTGTTGGGCCTGGCGGGCGCGGTGGCATTCAGCATATCAATATGCATGGTGACGGATGACGTTCTCCTAGAACTTGCTTTTCCATCCGACGCTGATCCCGCGCGGGACGAACCCGACGGTGAACGATTCGCTGCGTGAATGGGCGTAATAGCCGGCCAGCGTGCCGAGCGCCCAGCCGGCGAGCACATCGGTTTGCCAGTGGCCGTGGGTTTTCATGCGCGCCTGCGCGTCGTACAGGGGAATCAGTTCGAGCGCATACACGGCGGGATGGTCGTGCCCGTACTCAAGCACGAAGGGCGTGACCACCGATGCCGCCAGCGTGACTTCGCCGCTGGGAAAACTGCGACCGCCGCGTTTGAACCAGTCGTTCGGGTCGTCCGTCTGAGAAGGCCGCTCGCGCCTGAAAGTGCGCTTGAGGACTTCGGACGAAACGGCGCCGACAATGGAGGCGTCGATCGCCTGGTAGAACGTGCGGCCCAGGCGCGTGTCGCTCCCTTCCCACAGCGCGCCGACTATTTCGCCCCCGATCAGCACGCCGGCCAGCGCTTTTTGATTGCTGCGTTTCCAGATTCCCTGGTTGTCGTAGTTCAGCTTGGAATCTATTCCCAAGGGTCCACTGCCCGCCAAAGCCGTGCCACAACACGTTGCCGTCAATAATAAGGTTCCTATTGCGCATTTGATCTGCATGTCCGTCTCCCGGTGAATGCCAGCATTGTGACAAGTGCACCGTGACGGAATACGGATGGGCTGATTACATTTCTGTCATCTGGACATGCCAGGCGCGTCTTTTGGCAGCCGCAGCGTGAATGTGGCGCCTTCCCCCGGCCTGCTACGGACCTCGATCGTGCCCCCGTGCAGCTCGACAATCGAACGCACCACGGCCAGGCCCAGCCCGGTACTGTCGGTCGCACTGCGCGCCGCGTCGGCGCGGTAAAAGCGGTCGAACAGGAAAGGCAGGTGCGCGGGGGCGATACCGCAACCATTGTCGCTAACCGCGATGAGAATGGCGTCGGCCCGGTCGAACGCGCAAAGGCGCACTTTGCCGCCGCGCGCGCTGTGGCGCAAGGCATTGGCCAGCAGGTTCGACAAGGCCTGGCGCAGCAGCAGCGGATCGGCCCGCAGATGCACGCTGCCGTCCGCTTCCAGCGCCACGCCCTGCTCGTCGGCCAGGATGCCGAAAAACTCCAGCAGCTTTTGAAATTCGATTTGCGTGGACAAGTCTTCGACCTGCACCAATTGTTTGGCATTGTCGGCGCGCGCCAGGAACAGCATGCTCGAGACCATGCGCGACAGGCGAGCGCCCTCCTCGACCACCACCGCCAGCGTGGTTTGATATTCCTCGGCCGAGCGTGCGCGGCCCAGCGTGACGCTCGCTGCCGCCACCAGATTATTGATCGGTGAACGAAATTCGTGCGCCAGCTCAGAGGAAAAGCGCGACAACTGTTCGAAGGAACGTTCGATGCGCCCCATCAGCTCGTCGAAATTGCCGGCCAGCGTGCGCAGTTCGGACGGCCAGCCATCTTGTGCGATGCGGGCACTGAGCCGCTCGGCGCTCATGCGGGCGATCTCGGCACTGATGGCGCGCACCGGGGCCAGGCCGCGCCGCGCCAGCAAGAAGCCGGTGAGGACCGCGACGACGATCGCCAGCATGACGACGCTGAACAATTTGGCCAGGTAGCGCCGCAGCACTTGTTCGTCCTGCGCGACGTCAAGTATGCCGCGCAACAGCTTGCTGCCGTCGGCGCCGCTGCCGGTGGCGTCGAACACCAGAAAGTAGCGCTCGCCCTGGGCGCCGGGGACGCTCACCCGGTAAAAGCGGTTGGCCGGAGCGGCGTGGGCGAACGCCGGCGCCAGGTTGGCCGCGTTGCCTGAAGCGGCGACGAGTTTGCCGTCCGCCCCGATCAGTTGCCATGTAAATTCGCCGATTTCATCCTGCTGTTCGCGCCATTCATGTTCCCAGTCGGACTGGCGGCCCTTCCTTTGCAGCTCGCTCAGCACCTCTTGCTGGATGTGCACGTCTTCCAGCAGTTCGACCTCTTGCTTCTCGTGCACCTGGCGCACCAATTCGGCGTACATCATGGCCGACACGCACACCAGGATCACGGCAATGGCGGTCCCGAAAAACACCGTCAAACGCGCCGTCAGCGACCAGCGCCGCGCGTCAAGCAGGCTAATTGTGGACATCGAGAACATAGCCCACGCCACGCACGGTGTGGAGCAGCTTGACGGGATACGGATCGTCGAGCTTGGCGCGCAGGCGCCGGATGGCAACGTCGACGACATTGGTATCCGACTCGAAATTCATGTCCCAGACCTGGCCGGCGATCACGGTGCGCGACTGGACCTCGCCGGCGCGCCGCAGCAAGAAAGCCAGGAGCGCAAACTCTTTCGGCGTTAGCTCCAGCCTGTCGGCGCCGCGGGTGGCGCGGTGCTTGAGCAGGTCGAGCGTGAGGTCGGCCAGTGTAAACCGGGAGGCTTCGTGCGTTTGCGCGCTGCCATCATTGCGGCGCAAGATCACGCGAACGCGCGCCAGCAGTTCGCTGAAAGCATATGGCTTGACCAGGTAATCTTCGGCGCCCAGCTCCAGGCCGCGCACGCGGTCTTCAATGTCGTCGCGCGCGCTCAAAAACAGCACCGGGGTTGGCCTGTGTGCGCGGCGCACGGTTGCCAGAATGGACCAGCCGTCCAACCCGGGCAGCATGACGTCGAGAATGGCCAAGTCGTAGGCCTGGGTCAGCAACTGGTGCAAACCGTCGGGGCCGGTGTGGGCGACATCGACGACCATGCCCGCCTCGCGCAAGCCTTGCGCCAGGTAGGCGGCGGCCGTGGGCTGGTCTTCCACCAACAGGATCTTGGTCATGGCGATAACGCCATGGGAGGCTTGGAAAGGAACATGGGCAGGCATAAAAAAGCGATACCGCATTGTGACCGCAATTCGGCTGGCATAGGGAAACGGGAGATTACATTTTCGTAATCTTAAGCGTGCGCGGCTAGCCAGCCGCTATCCTCGCGTTAAGGAAATTTACCGGAGGATGCAGATGCCTGGCGTTAGCAGCAACAAGTTGGGCAAAGTCCCGGAACTGACATTGATGTTTTGGCTCATCAAAATCGCGGCGACCACTTTGGGAGAAACCGCGGGCGACGCTGTGACCATGTCGATGAAGCTGGGCTACCTGGTTGGCAGTGTCGTGTTTGCCGCCTTGTTCCTGGCGGCAGTGACGGCGCAGATCGTAGCCAGGCGCTTTCACCCGGCGCTGTTCTGGACGGTCATTGTGGCCACCACCACCTTCGGGACCACGCTGGCTGATTATGTCGACCGCTCACTGGGAATTGGCTACGCCGGCGGCGCCGCCGCGCTGGGTGTTTTGCTGCTCGCTTCGCTGGCCTGCTGGCACATGTCGCTGGGATCGGTCGCGCTGGAACGCCTCGATACGCGCAGGGCGGAAGTTTTCTACTGGGTGACGATCATGTTTTCGCAAACACTGGGAACCGCGCTGGGCGACTGGTTTGCCGATCCTGCCGCCGGGCTGGGCCTGGGCTATCAAGGCAGCGCGCTGGTGTTCGCCGCGGCGCTGCTGGCCATTGCGGCAGCGTACTTCTGGACCGGCGTTTCACGTACCGCACTGTTCTGGGCGGCATTTATCTTGAGCCGCCCGCTGGGGGCGACAGTTGGCGACTACCTCGACAAGCCGATCGGCAATGGCGGCCTGGCACTGAGCCGCTACAGCGCCACGGCCTGGCTGGCCGCGTTCATCATCGCTTGCATCATCATGGCGCCGCAACGGGCTGCAGCCGTCTCGGCGGATGCACGATGAGTCGCTGGTCCCGTATTGCGCCGTTTGCAGCCAGGCGCGTGCTGGTGCTGTTCGCGTGCGTGCTGGTGCCGCTGTTTGGCTTTGGCATGCTGGCTGAAGACGTGATCGAGAAAGCGCTTTTTTCTTCGATGGTCCGATTTTGCAGTTCATGCACGCACATGCCGGCGCGGTCCTGGACCTGGTGATGGTGGCGAGCACGCGCGCCGGATCAGCGCTGGGCCTGGTGCCGTGCATTGTGCTGGTGGCAGGCTGGCTGTACAGGCGCGGCGAACGCTTGCGATTGTGGTTCTGGCTGCTGGCGGCCGGGGGCGCGGCGCTGCTCAATCTGCTTGCGAAATACAGCTTTGCGCGGGCGCGACCAAGTTTATGGACGTCGATGTTGCCTGAAACTAGTGTCCTGCGTTGGAAGTTCGTTGTTTATAAATGTTCCTAAATCGCCATGAGGCAAGGAACAAAAGCGGAGCAAGGCCGGGGCCTTGCGAGCATTTTTGACGCAGCATCGTGGGGATTGTCGGAATATTTATACAACGAATTTCCAACGCAGGACACTAGCTACAGCTTTCCGAGCGGGCATTCCATGGCGAGCATGGCGGTCACTGCGGCGGTAGTGTGTCTGCTTTGGCACAGCACCCGCTGGCGTGGGATTGCGCTTGCTTGCGGCGCCGTATTTGTCGTGCTGGTGGGAGCGTCCAGGGTGTATCTGGGTGTGCATTATCCCTCCGATGTGTTGGCCGGGTGGATGGCTTCGGTGGCGTGGGTGACCGGGCTGGCGTTGGTGATGCGCGTGCGATAGAGGCACGGCGCCCTTTTGGCGTCAAACGAACTCCCCATGATCTCCCCCATGCTCCACTGCCGAGCCGCACCTGATGATGGACTTCTGCGCCGCGATTAAAAAAGCGTCGCGCGCCGTTCTCCCATCCGTCCTTGGAGCAAAAAATGCTGAACTTTATTAAACCCTCGCCGTCCCAAAAATTGGCAGTTGCCGTGTGGCTGCCCTGTCTGTTAGCTGGCTTGACGCTGGCCGCTGCGGCGTCTGCCCGGCAAGCCGCAGCGCTGGAGCAAGGCGCCGACAGCGCGCATGCCGCGCTGCAACGCACGACCTATCGCATCATCAATCTTGCCAATGGAGATTACATTGCTCCAGCGTTGATCAACGCTAGCGGACAAGTGGCGTTTTCGCTGGCTAACGGCCGCGATGGTCCGCTGCGCTCGTTTTTTTATGACGGAAAAACCGTCCAGGATATAAGCACGCTCGGCGCCGATTTTGCGCGGGTGACGGGACTGAACGATCATGGCCACGTCACCGGCGTTTCGCAAACCAAGGCTGGCATCGTGCGATCATTTGTGTGGAGCAAACGGCGCGGCATGATCGATCTCGGCGCGCTCCCTGGTGCCGTATCGACATGGGAACCGGCGATCAATAATCGTGATGAAATTACCGGCGAGTCGAATGGCGATCCGCTGCCGTATCCGCGCGCGTTCCGCTGGACACTTTCCAGCGGCATGGAAGACCTGGGCGGCCTGGCCAGCGGGGCCGACACCATCGCTTATGGCAGGGCAATCAATGATAACGGCTTAATCGCGGGTAACTCGTTGACGCCAGCGTACGACTACCACGCCTTTGCGTGGGAGCGCGCCACCGGCATCGTTGATATCGATACACTTGGCAACCGCTATTCGGACGCGGTGGGGGTGGACGCCAACGGACAAATTGGCGGCAATTTCTTCGTCGATAATGGCAATACGCACGCGTTCATCTGGACGCGCGGCGGCGGCATGCGCGATATCGGCACGGCCGGCGGCGAAGGCAACTGGATCGTAGGCATGACGGCCAGCGGCCGCATGACCGGCGTCATCACTTCCACCAACGTCGCCCAGCGTGCGATGACGTGGACGCGCGCTACTGGGATTGTCATGCTCGGCACGTTTGGCGGTGCAACCTCGTTCGCCATTGGCGCCAACAATAAGGGCCAGGTGGTCGGCGGCGCGGCAACGGTTGACGACGATTGGCGCGCTTTTGTCTGGACGGCGAAAGAAGGCCTGGTTGACCTGAACACACGGCTGAGGCATGCGCCGGCGGGGCTGACCTTGCATTCGGCCCAGGCGGTCTCGGACAAGGGCGCGATCTTGGCGATTTCAAATGCCGGACTGGTGTTGCTGGTGCCGGAGCGCGTTTGTGGATGCCGCCACGCAGTGGGTCCGATCGCAGCTGCCGAGCTGGTAAAAGTCGGCACGCCGCTCGACGTTTCAGTCAGCTTTGCGGGCGAGGACCGGGCCGCCAGGCACAACGTGATCTGGTCGTGGGGTGACGGTAGTGGCGACAGCGCGGGTAATACGATGGCGCGCAACGGCAGCGGAAGCGCAACGGGCAGCCATACGTTTGGGTCGCCGGGAATGTATACCGTGTCGGCCAGGGTGGCCGATCTGGCTGGTAACAGTGCTGCGGTGAGCCGCAAGATCATCGTATATGACCAGTCGCGCGGCTTTGCGGGCGGCGCGGGGTCGTTCACGTCGCCGCACGTGCCAAATAAAAAGGCGCCGTTCCAGGCGGGCTTGGCCACATTCAGTTTTATAGCGCCTGCCGTCACCCGTGGGGAGAAGGTGTTGGTGGCCGGTCAGTTGGACTTTCAAGTCGGCGGGCTCAATTTCCGCAGCAAGGAACTGCGCCCGACCGGGATGCAGGGTGTATTCGCAGGCAACGGTACGATCAATGGCGCGGGAAACTATCAATTCAGCATGGGAGCGAAGGCAGGCAATGGGAAAGGCGACGGCGCTGGCAACTTCAGCTTGAAGATATGGCGGGTGGATCCGATGTCTGGTGCTGAGATGGTGGCATACGATAACCAGGGCCAGGGGAACAAGGCGGCCGAGCGCAAGGTGATCAAGGGCGTGATTGCGGTGCAGTAGCGCGAGGGGCAGCCGGCGCATGGGGGAAGTCGATGCCCCACCATTGCAGCCGGCGGCTTGGATGTGCAGCGATAGATGGCGCTGGAAGTTCAGCAGTCGCTGATGCTGCCGTCCGCGTGGTCAGCGCTTCAGGAAAAAGCACGCGTTGCAGGCACGTCCGTCTCGCAGCAAATCGCAACCTTCGCCACGTCCGGCGCTGTTACTTCAAAAAAGGAAAATCATGATCGCAGCAACACCAACAGCAGGTAAGTCTGCCACCAAGACCATACTATCGGCAAAGGCAGCGGCGAAGCTGTACGCCAAGCACAAGACAGACACCGGTTGGTGCGTTGAGATGAGCGGAAATTTCCCCATCCTTTTGAATGTACTTTCCGATATCACAGGCTCGGTCCAGTCATTACGGGTCTTTTCCCCGACTGGGCTACCGCTGAGAAAATCAAAGTCGATTGTCCTTCGTACCCGGCCTTCCTGACCACGTTGCATGATCGAGTAATACTGAGATGCACAAGATTTTTGGCAAGGGAATGCGTCCATCAATCCACCCAAGTTAGCAGTTGGCGTGCATTTCAGTAAATTATTATCAATGTTTTCACAATAACACTTGACATCACTTTAAAATTGCGGCGTCCAGCATGGATTTTTACTATCCCTGCCTGCCATGTCCGTTCTGACCACGCTGTTCCAAGATTTCGCCGCGCGCCTA